>CAJQMW010000521.1 GCA_905479535.1 uncultured Maribacter sp.
ACCATATCCGGATGGACAGCACCTAAAGACGTCATTTTAAAAGTTGCGGAGATATTAACCGTAAAAGGAGGTACTGGCGCCATTGTGGAATATTTTGGCCCTGGGGCCAAATCGCTTTCCTGTACGGGAAAAGGTACTATATGTAACATGGGAGCTGAAATTGGTGCTACAACTTCTACGTTCGGCTATGATGAGTCCATGGAGCGATACTTACGTGCTACGGAGCGGGCGGATGTTGCCGATGCCGCAAATAAGATAGCTTCCTATTTAACGGCAGACGATGAGGTATATGGCAATCCTGAAGATTATTTTGATCAGGTAATAGACATCGACCTGTCCAAATTAGGACCATTGTTGAATGGCCCCTTTACACCAGACTTGTCTACAGAAGTTGGTAAAAAAATGACGGAAAAAGCTACGGAAAATGACTGGCCAATTCAAGTAGAATGGGGATTAATAGGGTCATGTACCAACTCCTCTTACGAGGATTTGTCCAGAGCCTCTTCCATTGCCCAACAAGCTTTGGATAAAGGTTTAAAAATGAAATCCGAACTGGGTATCAATCCCGGATCGGAGCAAGTGCGCTATACAGCTGAAAGGGACGGTATTTTACAAGTATTCGAAAAACTGGATGCGAAGATATTTACCAATGCTTGTGGACCTTGTATAGGACAATGGGCGAGGTATAGCGATCCTAAGAATGCGCCTAAAAATAGTATCGTCCATTCCTTTAATAGAAACTTTGCCAAACGTGCGGACGGTAACCCAAATACACACGCTTTTGTAGCCTCTCCGGAACTAACGGCTGCCATCGCCATTGCTGGCCGCCTGGATTTTAATCCAATGACGGATGCCCTGATTAATGAAGACGGCCAAGAGGTTAAATTTGAGGAGCCTACAGGGTGGGAACTTCCTCCTAAAGGTTTTGCCGTAGAAGACGCCGGTTTTCTTCCACCTAAGGAAGATGGTTCTAACGTAGAAGTAAAAGTCGCCACGGATTCCGAGCGTTTACAATTATTGGAACCTTTCGTACCCATGAAGCCAGAAAACCTTCAAGGAGTGAAATTACTGATAAAGGCTTTTGGTAAATGTACGACCGACCATATTTCAATGGCGGGACCTTGGTTACGCTTCAGGGGACATTTGGACAACATAGCAAATAACACCTTAATCGGTGCCGTAAACGCTTTTAACAAGAAAACGAATTTTGTAAAAAATCAGTTGACGGGCGAATACGGTGGCGTGCCAGACACACAAAGGGCTTATAAAGCAGCGGGTATCAAATCTATTGTTGTAGGAGATCATAACTATGGTGAAGGATCCTCACGTGAGCATGCTGCCATGCAGCCCAGACACTTGGGGGTAGCTGCGGTATTGGTAAAATCGTTTGCTCGTATACATGAGACCAACTTAAAGAAGCAAGGAATGTTGGCACTTACTTTTGCCAATGAGGAGGACTATGATAAGATACAGGAGGACGATACCTTTAATTTTATCGATATTGCCGCCTTTGCACCGGACAAACCATTAACGCTAGAAGTAGTACATACGGATCGTAGTAAGGATATCATTAAAGCGAACCATACCTACAATAAGGCGCAAATAGGATGGTTTAACGAAGGCTCCGCACTAAACGTTATAAAAAGGGAAAATGCCGCTTAACGTTCTCAAATAATTGAACATAACTCCTGATAATCATCGGGAGTTTTTTAGTTTTGAATCCTATCAAAATTTAATGAAAAGACAGACCGTTTATACGCTCTTGGTTATCGCCTTGATTCTTTCCTTTTTTGTTACTCCCTTAGGTGACTATAGTAAACTGCTTTTGAATAGGTGGTTATCGACGGCCCCAACAATAATAAAGCCGGAAAATCGTGGAAGGATTGAGGATTATGCTTGGCGTTTAAAGGATGAGGATTGGAATATTTTCAGTTTTGAGGAAGCCAAAGGAAAAGTAGTTTTCATAACGTTCTGGACTTCATGGCATCTTCCTTCAAAAGCGCAGCTTAAGGACGTGCAGTATCTCTATGATAAGTACAAGGGCAAGGTTCAGTTTTATATTATAACGAATGAGGAACGTGAGCCTGTAGAGGAGTTCATGCAAAAAAATGGATACACTTTTCCGGTAACCTATCAGATCGTTGGTGATCCAAGCCCGTTAACCCTATTGAAACCCCCAGGTTCCTACATTTTGGACAAAAACGGTGCTATTGCCGTTCACCAAAATGATATATCCGATTGGGACAATGATAAAGTTGATAATCTTCTAAATAGTTTGATTTCAGAGTAGAAAAATGTCCCAAATTACTACAATAACCCTTTTCAAATACAATACGTTTGTAAGTAAACTATGGGCCTTTGGAATGATGCAATTTGCAAATAAGCCATTGAAAGTAGTTAGCGGGCTACAGATATACAAGCTCATGGGTAGTGGTAAACCCGGTTTTAATCCCTTAGCCGATTGGTCGGTTTACGCCTTGCTTCAAATTTGGGATACTGAGGAAGCGGCGAATACATTCTTTGAAGGGTCTGAATTAATAAAAAAATATCGCGAAAAAAGCACTGAAAATTATACGCTCTTTTTAAAGAACATGAGGGCGAAAGGTGCTTGGTCGGGTCAAAACCCTTTTGTAGAAAGTAATACGATAGATGTGCAAAATCCTTTAATTGCAGTTATCACAAGGGCCACTATCAAAACCAATCTTCTATTCAAGTTCTGGAACTATGTTCCCACTTCTCAAAAGCCTTTGCAACATAATGAGGGTTTGATTTATGCAAAGGGAATAGGGGAAGTTCCTTTTTTACAAATGGCCACTTTTAGTATTTGGAAAGATAAGGACTCACTTATGCAATATGCCTATGGTAGTAAAGAACACGCTAAGGCTATTGCAAAAACAAAGGAGCTTAATTGGTACAGTGAGGAATTATTTTCAAGATTTCAACCCTATAAGTCCATAGGATATTTTAAGGAAATAGGTAGTCTTCCTTTTTAGGACCCTAGAAAGAAAAATAAGAAAAAGCAGAGTTGGGCCACGTACAGATTGAGGGAGAAAATCTTATTTCCCTTAATTTTAAATGCCTTAAGAATTATTTGGAAAACTATTCCCAGTAAAAACCAAGTCCAATAATTTTCTAGAGTTGGCATACCACCTTCAAAGTACCA
>CAJQMW010000522.1 GCA_905479535.1 uncultured Maribacter sp.
AGTATTGCCAAAAAATACGGCGTGCTACCCAGTAACATCCTACAGTACAACAAGGAGATAAAATCCGGAGGTGAACTTAAGTCCAACACTATTTTGGTAATTCCATCCGGAAAGAGCCTTGGTGGTGAAGTGCCTGCGGTAAGATCATCAACGGGAGTAGATAAACTTTTGACTGCGGTAATGCAGGATTCTGTTATTGAAAGGCAACCTACAGGTTTTAGGGAGCATAAAGTCCGCAGAAAGGAAACACTTTACGGTATCTCGAAAAAATATAACGTGACCGAGGATGAAATAAAAAAATACAACAAGCAATTGTACGCTTCGCAATTGAAGAAGAAAATGGTCATCCGTATTCCGAAATATCCAGAGATTGAGGAAAGTGAAACCGCAATAGACCCGGATAATTATGAAAAATACGTGGTTGCTCCCAAGGAGACACGGTGGAGTATTGCGCACAAGTACGGTATCACCATAGATAGTATGTTGGTCTTGAACCCCGGCCTTTCTAAAACCACTAATTACTTGGCCGAAGGCTATGAACTATTGCTTCCTAAAATTGCTGGAAGTACCGTAGATAATCAAGAAACACAACTTTTTATATCCTACACGGTTCCGCCAAAAATGAATTTTTATCGCCTGGAGCAAGAATTCGGGGTTAATCCTGAAGATGTGGTAAGGCTGAATCCTGAAATTACGGAAAGAGGTGGGCTTAAGGAAGGTATGGTTATACGTCTGCCGGAAACCAAGAGAGATCCAGGAGTGATAAATACGGATAACTATATCTTTTACGAGGTTAAACCAAAACAGAACGAATTTAGGCTTACCAGAAAGTTTGGTCTCTCTTGGGCGGAAATAACCAAACTAAATCCAGATTTAAAGGACGGTCTAAAAGCGGGAATGGTCTTAAAAATTCCCAAGGACCAAATGGGGGATTTTGAAGTTCGGAATTCCTTGATTTTGGATAAAATCAGTCTTCTGGATAGTATAAATATTGAAAATCGACCAAAAATCATGTTTTTGCTGCCTTTTCGGTTGGATAAATTGGATTTGAACGATAAGGAATCCGTTGAGTGGACCATAGCGAACAGAAACAGCCTTAAATATAGCTTGGGTCTCTATTCCGGGGCGTTGATAGCCTTGGATTCCATTAAATCACTTGGAGTATCGGTAGATGTGAAAACTTTTGACAATCAACTGGATTTACAACGGACCAAGGAAATTCTTCTAAGGGAAAACCTTAGGGACTATAATGCCATATTTGGACCCTTGGACATAGGTTCCCTTAAAGAGGTGGCGGTGCAAGCTGCCAGTGCTCAAGTTCCCGTTATGGCACCCGTTCCGGCGAAGAGTGATTTAAGTCTGCAGAATGTGTTTTTTTCCTATACGGAAGAGCATTTGCTAAGGGAGCACATGATAAAATACGTAAAGGATAATTCTAAAGGTGAGAACATCATCATAATTGCGGACGAGAAAAATAATCTGGTAAAAGAGCAATTAGCGGAGCAATTCCCGAACGCGAATATTTTAGATGTCAGGGAAGAAGAGAAAAATATCGGTGTAAACAGGGATAAACTAGGAAGCATGCTGACCGAGGAATTGGATAATTGGGTATTCGTAGAATCGGATAACTTTAAATTGATTTCGAGTGTGGTATCGATATTGAACTCGTTCAACAATACCGCGTTGGACCCTATGGAGGGCAGGAAAAAGCTAAAACTACGTATGTTTACTACGGACATGAACAATGCCTTTGAAAACGACGTGATATCCAGTACGCACCTCTCCAACCTCAATTTTACCTATCCATCGGTCTACAAGGAAGTGGGGACCAATAGTTTTGTAAAACGTTATAGAAAACGTTTTGGGGATGATCCGGATCGCTATGCCGTTCGTGGTTTTGACCTTACGTTTGATATATTGTTGAAATTGGCCTATAAGAACGATTTGATAGATATCTCAAAATTCGTAGGTTCAACGGAATATAACGGGAACAAGTTCGATTATGAAAAGGATGCTACCTCTGGCTATTTTAATCAGGCATCCTATATAATGGCATATGAGAATATGCAGATAAAAGAATTGGAATAGTATGACTTCAAAAGTTACCTATAATGGAGATTTAAGAACGGAATGTACGCATTTAAAATCGGGTGATTCATTTGTTACCGATGCGCCAACGGATAATAACGGTTTGGGGCAAGCTTTTTCACCCACGGATACCATTGCCACTGGGTTGGCCAGCTGTATGTTGACCATGATGGGCATAAAGGCCAATGGTCTTGATGTTGATTTAAGGTCCTCTACCGCAGAAGTCACAAAGCACATGTCCGCTTCTCCAAGGAGAATTTCAAAGATTGAGGTAACGTTAAGTCTGCCTGCCGACATCTCTGAAAAGAACAGAAAAATTCTGGAAAGAACGGCTGACACTTGTCCGGTGCACTATAGCCTTCATCCGGATATTGAAAAGGACATCACCTATAATTGGATACTTTAAAAAATACCGTAGTTTTATTCATTAGCCTTTTCGCTGTGGTCTTGCATTGCACAGCGCAGGAAGAGGTTCCATGGGATGCGGGTAAACGATTGTCCTGGAAAGATTTTAAAGGGGAAGTGCCCGTTGGGGTGGGCGCATCCGCTACCACCGCTAGCGGAATCGGTTATCAATTTTCCACATATTACGAAGGGACCAAAATGATGGTGGATTATGAGGTCAACGCTTTTTTCTATCCTACAAAATCTTGGTACAGACCTAAAATCTGCAATGATACTACTTTAGTTCATGAACAGTTGCATTTTGATATCTCAGAGCTTTTTGCACGTAGAATGGGTTTGGAGATGGGAAAAACCTCATTTACCAAAAACGTAAAAGCAGAAGTCAGGGCCATTTACAAAAGGACTTTGAAAGAGCTGAACGATTTTCAGAACAGGTACGATGACGAGACCGACTACTCCCGTAATGTTCCACAGCAAATAGCTTGGATAAAGAAGATTGAAAGGGCTTTATCGGAGTAATTTGTAAAAATTAGACATCACAATCGTTATACCTTCCTCTAATGCGGCTATAGGGTCTTCCCACGTGGGAATGAATTCCTGTGCAACATAGCCTTCATAGCCTGTTTCCAGAATGGCTTTCATAATCGCCGGATAGTATAATTCTTGGGTTTCATTGATTTCATGTCGCCCTGGATTACCTCCCGTATGATAATGTCCAAAATATGGGTGATATTCTCGAATGTTTCGAATGACATCACCTTCCATAATTTGCATGTGGTATATATCGTATAGTAATTTAAAATTGTCCGAGCCCAATCTTCTACATAATTCCACGCCCCAAAGCGTGTGATCGCACATATAGTCTTTATGGTCTACTTTAGAGTTCAATAACTCCATTTGTATAACTACGCCATGTTCCTTTGCCGTGGGTAGAATTTGTTGAATTCCTGTGACACAGTTTTCAAGTCCTACCAAGTCGTTCATTCCGTTTCGGTTTCCACTAAAACAGATAAGGTTCTTGTAACCGGCTTCCGCTACAAGGGGAATAACGCGTAGATAGTCGGCAATCAGTTCTTCGTGCAATTCAGGATTGTTCCACCCTTTTTCGATACCCAGACCGGCGCCCCAGCACATGGAAGCATGAATATTATACTTTTTCATCAGTGGCCAATCCTCGGGTCCCGTAAGGTCCATTGCCTTTATACCCAGGTCGTTGAGGTTCTTTAAAAATTCTTCCATGGGAATTTTACTGTAACACCAACGACAGGCGCTATGTTGAATATTACCTTTTAGCTCTTTTTTAGTATTTCGCTTTGCGGTAGGCATTGCACCCGTAGTTGTGGTGGCCAAAAGGCCAACAGAAGCTGCGGCGGATGCGCCTATGAATTTTCTTCGTTTCATTGTGTATTGCTATAGTACCTTTAAAGATAATTTATTTAGATTTAACTATGGAAGTAAAACCGGATAAGCACAAATTAATAGAGTTGGCACACTACCGTATGCCCTTTGGAAAGTATAAGGGAAGATACTTGGTAGATATACCCGAAGCTTATTATATCTGGTTTCAACAAAAGGGATTTCCCGAAGGAAAATTGGGACAATTATTGCGCTCCATGTTAGAAATTAAGGTAAATAGTTTGGAATCCGTAATTCGGAAAATCCAAAAAGATTTTCCCATGGAAAAACAGTGATATCTTCAGGCAATTCGTAACTTTGTACCCCGTAACACAGAATTCTTCAAATGTCACAAACCAAATACATCTTCGTTACGGGGGGAGTTACTTCTTCTTTGGGTAAGGGTATCATTGCAGCTTCTTTAGCCAAGCTCTTGCAGTCCAGAGGATACAAAACCACAATTCAAAAATTAGATCCCTACATCAACGTAGATCCAGGTACCCTAAACCCGTACGAGCATGGAGAATGCTATGTCACCGATGACGGAGCTGAAACCGATTTGGATTTAGGGCACTACGAGCGTTTTCTAAATGTGCGTACCTCCCAGGCAAACAACGTGACCACGGGAAGAATCTATCAAAGTGTCATCGAAAAAGAGCGACGAGGAGAATTTTTAGGGAAAACGGTCCAGGTAGTTCCGCATATTACGAACGAAATTAAGGAACGGGTGCAGTTGTTGGGCAATAGTGGGGATTATGACATCGTCATTACGGAGATTGGTGGTACAGTAGGGGATATTGAGTCATTACCCTACATAGAGGCAGTTCGTCAATTATTGTGGGAACTTGGGGACAACAACGGTATAGTGATACATTTAACCTTGGTGCCCTATTTATCTGCGGCCGGAGAATTGAAAACCAAACCCACCCAGCACTCCGTAAAAACATTGATGGAGAGCGGGATAAAAGCGGATATTTTGGTCTGTAGGACAGAGCATGAAATTTCCGACGAAATAAAGGACAAATTGGCACTTTTCTGTAATGTGAAGCGGGAAGCGGTGATACAAAGCATTGATGCTTCTACCATTTATGATGTGCCCATCCTAATGCAGGAAGAGGGTCTGGACACCGTTGCACTAAGAAAATTGGCACTTTCGGATGACAAAGAGCCTGATCTTGAACAATGGAACGAATTTTTGGACCGGCATAAAAATCCTAAAAATGAAGTTGTCATCGGTCTTGTTGGTAAATATGTGGAATTGCAAGATTCTTATAAATCCATATTGGAATCGTTCATTCATGCCGGGGCAAAAAATGAAGTAAGGGTGAACGTTAGGTCCATTCATTCGGAATATATCACAGATAAGAATTTTAAGAGTAAATTAAAAGGACTAGATGGAATTTTAGTAGCCCCAGGCTTTGGTGAGCGGGGTATTGAGGGTAAAATTAAAGCGGTGCAGTATGCCCGAAAAAATAATATTCCCTTTTTAGGTATTTGTTTAGGCATGCAGATGGCCGTGATCGAATACGCACGCAATATACTGGGCCTTAAGGAGGCCAGCTCTACAGAAATGGAGGAGAATACCTCGGTTCCCGTAATCAGTATTATGGAGGAACAAAAATCCGTTACCAACAAAGGAGGGACCATGAGATTGGGTGCGTGGGACTGTAAACTTGAAGAAGGAAGTTTAGTGCAAAAAGTATACAACGGCGAAACGGAAATATCGGAAAGACATCGTCATAGATATGAGTTCAACAACAGCTATAAGGAGCAACTGGAAAATTCTGGTCTAGTGGCTTCTGGAATAAATACGGCCACGAACCTGGTGGAAATAATAGAGTTGCGGAATCACCCTTGGTTTATAGGTGTACAGTATCACCCAGAGTACAAAAGTACGGTTGCAAATCCGCATCCGTTGTTCGTAGGTTTTGTTAAAGCGGCCCTGGTCCATAAAAAAGCACAAACTAATGCCAGTTTGGCATAAACTCCGTATTTGGGCATATATTTGCGTAATTCGAGTTGATAACGGAACAAGAAACCAAACTATTACCTTACTAATTAGATAATTTAGATGGAAGAAAAGAAATTGGATGTAAATTCTATCATCGGTTTTGTGCTGATATTTGGGATACTCATCTTCATGTTTTATCAGAACAAACCTACTCCCGAAGAGGTGGAGGCCCAGAAAGCACAGCAAGAACAGATTGATGCGGAGGAGGCTGACGAGCCAGAGGTTCAAAAAGAAATCGTTACCAAAGAAAGTCCTACACTTAATTTAAGCGATTCCACCGCGGTGGCGAATTACCAAAGTCAATTAGGGGCTTTTGCTTTTACCACGCCTACCGAAAAAATCACAACATTAGAAAATGACGTTGTTGTCTTAAAAATTAGCAGTAAAGGCGGTTATATCATAGAGGCTAAAATGAAGAATTTTGTAACCTATGATTCCGTTCCGGTTTACCTTATTAAGGATGGCAATTCCTCCTTCGGATTTGATTTCTCTACCACCGATAATCGCGTCTTGAACACGCAAGATTTATTTTTTGAACCCAGCTTAACCAATTCTAATGGTAACCAAATACTTTCTCTAAAGGCCAAAGCGGCAAAAGATAAGTTTTTGGAATATCGGTACGAAATGAAACCCGATGATTATTTGATCGATTTTACGGTACGCTCTCAAGGTTTGGATAATATCATAAATAATAATAAGTCCATTGCACTAGACTGGAGACTTAAAGGAATACGGCATTCAAAAAGTATCGAGTATGAAAATAGATACACGCGGCTTACCTATAATCATGAAGATGATAAGCTAAGTAAATTATCCGAAGGAAGTGATGATGAGGAAACCGAGGAGGATATTAAATGGATATCCTATCGCCAACATTTTTTCAGTTCTATTCTTGCTACGGATGAACCTTTCAAATCCGGGGACCTTACTTCTAAAAATTTAGTGGAAGAAGAAAGCAAGACTTTTGGCTTCACCAAAGCATATGCATCTTCTTTGCCCTTAGAAGTAAAGAGCGGAAACATTGCCAAAAACATGTATTGGTATTTTGGACCTACGGACGTTGAGGTGCTTTCGCTGTATGAGGATTTAGGTCTCGTAGATTCCATCCCTTTTGGTTGGGGTATTTTCGGTTGGATCAACCGCTATGTGTTTACACCATTTTATGCGCTCTTAAGTACATATTTCCCATACGGAATCGCAATTGTCATTATGACCATATTAGTAAGGTTGGCAATGTCTCCCGTTACTTACAAGTCCTATCTCTCGCAGGCAAAAATGAAGGTTTTGAAACCTGAGATTACGGAATTGGGTGAAAAGTACAAGGACAATGCCATGAAAAAACAGCAAGAGACCATGAAGTTGTACGGCAAGGCGGGCGTTAGTCCAATGAGCGGCTGTGTCCCCGCTTTTTTACAAATGCCTATCTTCTATGCCTTGTTCATGTTTTTCCCAACCTCTTTTGCGCTACGTCAAAAATCGTTTTTATGGGCGGACGACCTTTCCTCCTTTGATGCTATTTATCAATTTCCAGAGGGGTTTTCTATTCCATTTTATGGAGACCACATCAGTCTTTTTCCAATTTTGGCTTCCATTGCTATTTTCTTCTACATGATGATGACAACGGGCCAGAACATGCCAACCCAACCTGGCATGCCCAATATGAAGTTTATCATGTACCTGATGCCTTTCTTCATGTTAATATTTTTCAACAACTATGCGAGTGGATTAAGTTTGTACTATTTCGTATCCAATTTGATTACCATAGGTATTATGTTGGTCATTAAGAACTTCATCCTGGACAACGAAAAAATACATGCCCAAATTCAGGAGAACAAGAAGAAACCGAAAAAGGAAAACAAGTTTCAACGTAAGATGCGTGAGATGATGGAGCAGGCCGAAGCCCAGAAAAAACGTTAAATCAGTTTCAATCTAGATAATTCCTCGATGGCTCTGCCTCCTTTCCGATTTACCTCCCCTCTTGCATCCGACGAGCGTAGCGAGAGGAATGCACAAGGTCGGAATTGCCATTTCGCCCCCGAATGGGCGGGGCTGGGTGAGGTAAAATACAATCCCGCAAATGCGGAACGGTTTTTGGCCCCAAGGCCAAAATGAAACCGGCGAAATACCCCTATGGCCTGTCTCGGGGATAGTGGGTTTCAAGAATTTTTTTATTTGATATATAAATACAAAGCCCCCACTCAGCGTAGGGGATTTTGCCATTGATTAAGGTTTGGTTTGGTAAGGATGTGGGAGACGTAATATGGCATTATATACGGCTTTAAAAAAAAGTTAGTTGTAAAGGGAAACTATTTGTATGCTAAAAGACATACTTCTGTTGTCAGAAAAATTATTGGGGACTATCACATAAGGTGAGTTTCCAAAAAAATTAACTTTTCAAAAATCGTGATGTCCGTAGGGTTGGAATTTTAATCAATCTATCACATTTTGAAAAGCTTATATCGGCTTTATAGTTGTTAAATTGATCAACGTTTTTACCCCCTCTTAACCATTCCAGATAAATGGCGGCCGTATTTATACCTCCTTCATGGGAGAAAGGGTACCCGCCCCCGAACCTGGGGTTCAGTTCAAGAACATATAGCCCGTCGGCACATAAGAACAAATCGCAATCCATTGTGCCAAAATGCTTGAGCTTGGAACCTATTCGTTCGCCAATATTTTCCATACGTTTGTCAACGACTGTTATGGCTTTATCGGTTTCCCCACCACGCATTGATAGTTTTTCCCTTAAAAATGTACCATAGTAATTTCCTTTAAAATCATTTAGTACATCCATTCCAAACTCGGTTCCCTTAAGCTTTTCCTGAATTACGATGGACCGTTCAAAATCTTCTTGGCTGGCATTCAGTAGTATCGATTTTTGAAGTTTTATTTTTTGCAACGCATAACTTAATCGTAGTTCCTCGACACTTTCGGGAAATTCGATTCCAATAGAAGCACTTCCCCAACGCGGTTTTAAGACCAAGGGAAAATGTAATTCGTTTTTCCCCAGGGCCTCGAGTGCAGCTTCCAAGGTCAAATACGTTTTCGGGGTTTTAAGGCCAATGCCCGTAATAAATTTAAAGGTTTCCCATTTGTCGAAAGTGGTTTCGATTGTTTCAAGACCTGAAACCAGGACTTTGGCACCTGTTTCTTCCAATTCAGGTTTATGCTTGGTCAATATGGGTAGTTCTAAGTCGTTTAAGGATATTATGGCGTTAACCCCATATTCCTTGATTATTTTTTTTAATGCCGAAATATAATTGGAACCGTATATGTCGGGTACCAACAACGGGATGTCCGCATCAATCAATGCAGGAGCATTATATTGTACATCAGCGGCAAGTATATTCCCTTCGCCGTTCAAGGCCTCCTTGAAATAATTGATCAAATAGTTGCGTCTGCCTGCGCAGGTAAACAAGA
>CAJQMW010000523.1 GCA_905479535.1 uncultured Maribacter sp.
AGTTACTTTGTAAATTACTAATACCTTGTTTGTCTCCCATCTCTGTGCAAATATCGAGAGAGGTTTCCCAATGTGAAACTAATTCGTTGTTGAGCTCTCCTTTAAAGTACAGCGGTAACCCCAAATTTTTATAGCCATAGGCCATACCTCTTTTGTAATTAATTTCACTTGCTAAATCAATGGCTTGCTGGGCATATTCCTGTGCAGCTTTTGGCTCGGTAGTATTTAATAATAAGGAAATCTCCAATAAGCGGTCCACTACTGTAGAATCCTTCTTATTCACATCTACGAGTGCTCTCAAGCTATCTACTTTTCTATTTTGACCTAAAACAGGCAGGCAATACAGTGTGGCTAAGGCAAAAACTATTAGAAATTTTAATTTCATTAAATGTTTTTTGAAATATAAACTAGACTCGAGACTTTTTAAAAATAGGGATAATCTAAATGGGCTTTCTTAATTATTTTAAAAGATAAAAAACAACTGAATGGAAACAAAAGCAATGACCCAATATAGTGTATTTTTACTAATTTGTTCATTATGGGCATTCCAGCGAAATCAGTACGGTAGCCTAATTTCCAAAAAGGAAGCATCATTTTACCAAGTGTCCATATCTGAATTAGGTTTAAATCATCTCCCGCATATGTTTTTTGATATTGGCATCTTTATAAATTTTCTGAACTGCCTCCGTATATAATTTGGTAAACCGCTCATTTCTAATAAGATTACCAAAAAGAGATTCTTGCCTAATAAAGGCCAATGGGTCGGTTGTGGTTTGTTTGGCTGCTTGGTGCAGTTGGCCATGCATCGCATCAATAATTTCTAGGGGCTGACCATTTTGGTTCACTTGCTTATCGCTATAGTAACACCAAGCCGCAATGACCAATGTGGCAAATTTGATGCTTCCGCCCGTCGTTAAATTCTCCTGAATGGTAGGAATCAAAAATTTGGGCAATTTGGCAGAACTTTCCGCACAAATACGGCTAACACTGTCCTTGATGTTCGGGTTGGCAAAACGCTCGAGCAGGCTGTCTTTGTAATCCTCTAAATCAATGCCTATAATGTTCCCTAAAATAGGGGTTGCTTCTTGGTCTAGAAAGGCACGTAAATAGGTTGCGAAGAGTTCATCTTCTACACAGGCATTAATTGTGGGGTGGCCGTGTAAAACCCCTAAAAGTCCTATGACCGAATGCCCAGCGTTGAGCAGGCGCAGTTTCATTTTTTCATACGGCCCTACGTCCGGCACAAATTGTACGCCGACCTTTTCTAAAGGAGGTCTACCGTTTGAGAATTTATCTTCTACCACCCATTGTATAAAGGGTTCGCAGGTAACGGGCCAGGCATCGTTCAAACCATAGTCTTGCGCCAGTATTTCGATATCTGCTTTTGTGGTTACCGGGGTTATACGGTCTACCATGCTATTGGGAAAAGTGACCTCCTGCGCTATCCATTTGGCCAAGTCAGGGTCTTGCGCTTCTGCAAAGGTACCGAGCATCTTGCGCACCATATCGCCATTATGTTCAATATTGTCACAGGATAACACCGTAAAAGCTGGTAACCCCGCATCCCGACGTCTTTTTAAGGCTGCCGTTAGAAAACCGTACACGGTTTTTGGGTCCTCTGGGTGTTGTAGTTCATGCTGTATGTCCGGATTGTCAAAATTGAATTCTCCCGTAGTGGGGTTAAAGTTGTAACCTCCCTCGGTAATCGTCAAAGAAACAATTTTCGTGTCGGCATGTGCCATTAGGGCGATGACCGGTTCGGGGTCGGTTGTTCCCATTTTAAAATCGACGATCGACCCGATGACTTCGGGTTCGATGTTTCCGTCGGGGTGTTTGACCATTAAGGTGTAGAGATGGTCTTGGGTGTTGAAAATATCGTGTAGTTTGCTGTCCGCCTCGCGTAAACCGATTCCGCAGATTCCCCACTCGGAGGCCTCGCTGCTGTTTTTAAGTTGGTGTAGGTAGTATGCCAGGTGGGCGCGATGGAATCCGCCGACTCCGATATGTACGATTCCTGTTTTATCCGAAGAACGGCCGTATTTTGGCGCCGGTATACGGCTTTCTATTTCTTGTAAATTTTCCTGATTGAGTTGTAATGGGGTTTTCATATTGATGCTGTAGTTTTTAATTTCCCACGTCTTAGCGCCCAATAGGCCAACACGAAATAGATGATGGTGCAAATGAAAGCATAGGTGTAGAAGAGTTCCCGATTTTCGATATAATTGGCTTCGGTAGCACTTCCGAATAACACATTACAGGACAACACCAAGGTGGCGACCAAAGCCGAAATCGCTACGAATTTTAATCCCTTGGAAAATACTGAAACATCCTTCGAAATCACAGGTTCCTCTTTCGCTTGCTGCTCTTGAAAGCGTTCGATCATTTCATTTCTAAGGTCTTCTTCTTTTACTTCCTCGGGATATTTTTGCTTCGCCCCGTACCGAGAAGCCAACAGGGTATACACCACGATGGTGAAAAACCAAGTGGGGATAAACAGGTAAAAGAAGGATATCACATCCAAAGCTTGCAGGCCAAAACCGAAGACCAGGCCCAAGCCCCAAGAGGCGACCGCGGGCATACTAAAGGTCAGCTTGCGGTACGAGGACCAGTAACGCGTATAGCCGATTCTTGGGAATAGCTGATGTTCTGTAAACACGATGGCCCCCACGGGAACGACCAGCAATCCCGCATAGGTGAGTAGCGGCAATATTTGCGAAAAAACAAAGGGAAAACAGGCGATGGCAACGGTAATCAAACCGACTACGATGGTCGTTATCTTCCGGGAATGATTAAAGAAAATGGCTTGTGCGGCCAAACCTGCTCTGTACAGATTGGTAATGGCCGTCGTCCAACCTGCTACGATCACAATCACGAATCCCGACCAACCGAGGGCGTAATAGGCCACATCGTCCGGGTCGAGTTCTATGATGGATTTTCCTAAAATAACGGCGGCACCGGCACCCATGATTCCAGCAGCGATCCATGCCACATAGTGACCGAACATCATACCGGTACTGGAGGCGTATGCGTAGTCCTTCTTTTTGGCAAAACGCAGGAGGGCCATATCGACCAATCCGAAATGGGTGATGGTATTGGCGGCCCAACCAAAGCCGATAACTTCGACCAAGCCGATGCCCGGTTCGCCATCGCTGTTGATACCTGTCCAGATACGCTGGTCGCCGAGGGTCAGGATATCAGTCCATCCTGCCGGTATGGTTTTATCCAAAATATCCAAGGATAAAGCGGGAAGTAGCACCATGGCACCGCTCGTAAACATGACAAAAAGCCAAGGCGCACAGATACCCGAAAATTCCGAAACGGCATTGAAACCATAGAGCGCAATGAAGACCACAAAAATGCCCACCGCCAAAACGATTAAAATAAACCAGACATTGGTGGGATACCAATTGAGTTGCGCGGGAATATCGAAGGCAAAACGAACTG
>CAJQMW010000524.1 GCA_905479535.1 uncultured Maribacter sp.
GTGGTGGTTGGTCAAGTGACTTCCATAAAAAACGTGGGGAGATGTATTAAAAGTGACGGATTGAATTTGGGCAACATCACTTTGGAACCCTTGGCATCTTCGGATGCCGTACTGAGCCAAGAAGAAAAAGAAGCTGGAGTAGCTTTGATCGATATAGGGGGCGGTACTACGGATTTGGCCATTTTTAAAGATGGTATCATCAGGCATACGGCAGTAATCCCATTTGGTGGTGGGGTCATTACCGAGGATATTAAAGAAGGATATTCAATCATTGAAAAGCAGGCAGAGCTACTGAAGACCAAATTTGGTTCCGCATGGCCCGGGGAGAACAGAGATAATGAAATTGTCTCCATACCGGGTATCAGGGACAGGGAGCCAAAAGAAATCACGCTTAAAAACTTGTCTAAGATTATCCACGCCAGAGTGGTAGAAATCATAGAGCAGGTTTACGTGGAAATCAAAAACTACGGTCATGAGGAGCAAAAAAAGAAACTTATTGCGGGGATAGTCTTAACAGGTGGTGGAAGTCAATTAAAGCATTTAAAACAGTTGGTGGAGTACATCACCGGGATGGATACTAGAATCGGGTATCCAAACGAGCATTTAGCCGGAGATTCCGACGAAGAAATTGCCAGCCCACTATACGCTACCGCTGTAGGTCTATTAATGAATGCCGTTGAGAACGAAACGAAACCGCAAAGACCCGAATCTTTTAGTGAAGAGGGGGACATGGAAAGAGAAGAAAGTACAGTGAGTTCACCTCACGAGGGAATACGAAAAGAACGGAAATCGGTCTTTGATAAATGGTCGGAAAAGTTAAAGGAGTTCTTGGATAACGCCGAGTAAACCGTAGAAGATATAGAATTAAATACATTAACCAGTAATTAAAATAATATGAACAAGAACAGCGAATTTGATAACATTTCCTTTGATCTTCCAAAGAATCAAAGCAACGTAATAAAGGTAATTGGAGTAGGTGGTGGTGGTAGCAATGCCATAAACCACATGTTCCAGGCAGGTATAAACGGGGTGGATTTTGTCATTTGTAATACAGATTCGCAGGCGTTGGACAATAGTCCGGTACCCAACAAGATTCAATTGGGGGTTTCGCTTACAGAAGGTTTGGGGGCTGGTGCCAACCCAGAAGTAGGGGAACAAGCCGCTATTGAAAGTATGGACGATATAAAGCGAATGTTGGATACGACCACTAAAATGATATTTATCACCGCGGGTATGGGCGGGGGAACAGGTACTGGTGCTGCCCCTATCATAGCAAAATTCGCAAAAGAATTGGATGTTCTTACGGTGGGTATCGTGACCATGCCTTTTCAGTTTGAAGGAAAAATGCGCTGTGAACAGGCTCAGCTTGGAATAGAAAAGTTGAGAAGAAATGTAGATTCGCTAATCGTTATAAATAATAATAAATTACGTGAGGTTTACGGAAATCTTGGTTTCAAAGCCGGGTTCTCTAAAGCGGATGAAGTTTTAGCCACGGCTGCAAGGGGTATAGCTGAGGTAATTACACATCACTACACACAGAACATAGATTTACGTGACGCCAAAACGGTGCTATCCAATAGTGGTACTGCAATAATGGGATCTGCTATCGCTTCCGGTTCGGGAAGAGCCAACGAGGCCATCATGAAAGCATTGGATTCTCCCTTACTGAACGACAATAAAATCGAAGGTGCAAAGAACGTATTGCTGCTTATCGTTTCCGGTTCTCAGGAAATTACTATAGACGAAATCGGGGAAATAAACGACCATATTCAGATAGAAGCGGGTCATGGCGCCAATATCATTATGGGTGTGGGTGAGGACGATACGTTGGGTGAGGCAATTGCCGTAACGGTAATTGCTACGGGTTTTAACATTGACCAACAGGACGACATCGTGAATACCGAAACAAAAAAAATCATCCACACCTTAAACGATGAACAAAGGGCGGAGAAACAACTTTTGGATAATAAGACGGTTCACTCCTTAGTAGTTGGAGAGGAAGAGAAGGAAATGGTTGAGGAGCCCAAGAAGATAACTTACGAACTGTTGGATGAGGGTGATTTCGATTTGATTCCCACGACCAATTATATCAAGAACTTCAATGTTTTTTATGAGGAAGTCATTGCCAAAAATGTTGCAGAAGATGATTTCGTAATCATAGAGACTTCAGCTGCTTTAAGGGATATAGAAGTGGTTGAGCCGGAGATTCTAAGGACAAAAAAGGAAGAAGATCAGTTTGCTATAAGTTTTGACCTTCCTTTAGTAACCGATGAAGAAGAAAAGGAAAATACGATTACATTTAGCTTGGACGATGAGGTTAAGGACATAGATGTAAAAGATAGCGTTGAGGTGATACCGGTGTTGGAATACAATAAGAACGGTGAAACGCGATATAGCTTGGACGATTACATGCAATTGGAGAACCAACTGACAGGTGCTAAATCCAAGGCCGAAGAGTTTGAGCCCAAAATTATCGAAGACGAGTTGATCTTTGAAAAAAGGACCATAGCGGAACAAGACCAGGCGCCAGTTGATACTACACCAGTAGACCCCATGGAAAGGCCCATTGATGAATTGAGGCTTAGAGCTGATGAGCGTAGAAAAAAGTTAAAGGATTTCAATTATAAGTTTCAGAATAGTCTAAGTAATATTGATGAGATTGAAAAGCAACCGGCTTACAAGAGACAGGGTGTAAACTTGAACGAAAGCCAACGCGAGTCTAAAATATCCAGGACCAGTATAAGTGGGGATAGCAATGATGAAATCCAGTTGCGGTCCAATAATTCTTTTTTACACGATAATGTAGATTGATAAATAGTAAAGACCAAGTTTAAACCCGAAAACAAAAGCTGTTTTCGGGTTTATTTTTTATCTTCGTGCCGCTAAAACGCATACTATGGGACTACAGCAAAAGGTAATGGAGCAGATGAAAACGGCGATGAAGGCAAAAGATACGGTTGCTTTGGAATCTCTACGCGCCATAAAATCGGCACTCTTATTAGCACAGACCAGTGGGGAAGGCGATTTGACCGAAGCCGATGAAGTAAAACTGGTTCAAAAATTGGTTAAACAACGTAAGGATAGTGCCGCAATTTTTACGGAGCAAGGTCGAACGGATCTAGCCGAACCGGAATTGGCGCAAGTAAAAGTAATAGAGCAATTCTTACCAGAACAACTTACTGAGGAAGAAATAGAAAAGGTAGTTGTACAAACCATTGATGCCACGGGAGCATCGGGTATGAAAGATATGGGTAAGGTAATGGGAATAGTTTCCAAGGAGCTTGCGGGGCAAGCGGATGGTAAGACCATTTCTATG
>CAJQMW010000525.1 GCA_905479535.1 uncultured Maribacter sp.
AAACCCCGCCCAATTCTTCTTGGATAGTTTTCATTTGCTGGTGCAAGAAATATTCCCGCTGTTGCTGGTCCAAATCGCTACGAACCTTGGATTGTATGTCGTTCTTCAGCTCCAACTTCTGCATTTCCACATTCATATACTTCAGCGTCGCCAAAGCGCGTTCTTGGAGATTGCCAATTTCCAGTAATTCCTGTTTCGCTTTTACCTCCAGATTAAGATTGGAAGAAACGAAATTGATTAAAAAGGAATCGCTCCGTATATTCTTAATGGCGAAAGAAGCCTCGCTCGGAATATTTGGATTATCCCGGATAATTTTAAGCGCCAAATCCTTAATGGATTCAATTATCGCCGAAAACTCCTTACTATTCTTATCTGGCCTTATTTCCTGCGTTTCTCTCACAGTAGCCGTCAAATAAGGTTTTTTAGTAAGCACTTCTGCCACTTCAAACCTCTTTTTCCCTTGAATAATTACGGTTGTATTACCATCTGGCATTTGTAGCACCCGTAAAATACGGGCAACGGTTCCTAGGGTATTGATATCCTTTACATCTGGATTTTCTGTTTCCTCATCCTTTTGAGAAACCACGCCAATGACCTTGGAGCCGTTATTGGCATCCTTGATCAACCGAATGGATTTATCCCGCCCGGCGGTAATAGGAATTACCACTCCTGGAAACAAAACGGTGTTACGCAAAGGTAAAATTGGTAAGGTTTCCGGTAGCACCTCACTATTCATTTGTTCTTCGTCCTCCGGAGTCAATAAAGGTATCAGTTCTGAATCTTCATCAATTCCTTGTAAGGACATATTGTCAAAATTTGCAAATTTAGAATCTCCCATCTACTATATATCGGTCATTCTGTCATTAAAACAACAGATGAGTTCATTTTTAAAAGGTTAAAAAATAAGCTTAAAGCCCTGTTCACATAACATCTTGGCGAATAGCTCTTTTCTTCAATCTTCATGGTTCAATTCTTATGCCAACCTGGGTTTGCACACAAATTCATTCTAACAGCACCCATAAACTATGGCACTTTGTATGATTCATATCAAATCTTTTTTATCAAACTGTAACAATCTGTAAATTGGGTTATCTCTAAGACAAACCAATCACTTTTTGAGCCAAAAAAAAGTACATATTGATGCATTATTGCAATCGTGCATAGATGGGAAACAAAGTGCGCAGCTAGAAGTTTACAATAGGTATTACAAGGCCATGTACAATACGGCCTTCCGCATTGTAAAGAATAGCGCCGAAGCGGAGGATGTTATGCAAGAATCGTTTTTGAACGCGTTTACGAAACTGCATACCTTCAAAGGTGAAGTAGCGTTTGGGGCCTGGTTAAAACGAATTGTGGTGAACAACAGTATTTATCATTACAGAAAGCAACGGAAAAAGAAAGAAGTTGCCCTGGAAGATATAATGTACAAGGTCGAAGATAATGACGGAATTACTTCGGATTATGTGTTTACAGATCAAAAGGCTCAAAAAGTGATGGAGACCATGAAACGTTTAAAAGATAATTACAGAATTTCTTTGACCTTACATTTAATAGAGGGGTATGATTATGAGGAAATTGGGACCATTATGAATATGAGCTATGCAAATTGCAGAACTACTATTTCTAGGGCTAAGGAAAGTTTAAGGCAAAAAATGTTAATCGTAAACTAATGGAAAAAGAAAATTTAGAGGAACTGTTCGCAAAACTGAAAGACAACTTTGATACGGAAGAACCTAACACTGGACACCAGCAAAGGTTTTTGGAAAAACTTAATGGTTCCAAGGGTGTGACCAGCCTTAATCAAAGAAAGGTTACCTGGTGGAAACCATTCTCTATTGCGGTATCTATTGCCGTCATATTAGGAGTTGTTTTTGGACAATTGTATCCCGAACCCACCATTGACCAGCGTGTAGCGGAAATTTCTCCAGAGGTCTCCAATGCACAATTCCATTTTGCCGGTCTTATAGAAGGGCAGATAAAAGAATTGGAAGCGGAAAATTCACCACAAACCCAAAAAATAATTTCGGATACCATGGCACAGCTTGCCGATTTAAAATTGGATTATAACAAGCTTGAAAAGGAACTTTTAAAAGGAGGCAACAGTAAGCTCATCCTCAGCGCAATGATTACCAATTTTCAAACAAGAATCGACTTACTGAACGATGTTTTAGATCAAATCGAAACAATAAAAAATTTAAAAAAACATAATGATGCAAACTATACTATTTAAATATACCCTACTATTATTCCTGATCGGTCCAACACTGATAATGGCGAATGATGGAAAAATCAGAGGGAAGTACACGAAGGAAAAAACCATTAAAAAAGAGTTTAACGTCAATGCCGATGCGCTGCTAAAGGTGAACAATAATTATGGTAACCTCACCATAACTTCTTGGAACGAAAATAGGGTTGTGATTGAAGTGCACATCAAGACCAATGGTAACAACGAAGAAAAAGTTCAAAATAAACTGGATGAGATTTCCGTAGATTTTGAGGCATCAAGCAGTATGGTCTATGCCAAAACGACTTATGGCGAAAAAGACAGAAGATGGGGTTGGAACTGGGGAAAGAACAATAACGTAAACATGCAGATCAACTATACCATTAAAATCCCCATAAAAAACAGCGTAAACTTGGACAATGATTATGGCAATATCATTTTAGACCGAGTAGACGGCCACGCAAAAATAAATTGCGACTATGGAAGATTGGAGATTGGGGAACTACATGGCAGAAACAACCAGTTGAATTTTGACTATACTTCCAAATCCACCATCGGCTATATGAACAGTGGTGAGATTAAGGCCGACTATTCAGGTTTTACGATTGACAAAGCGGGGGATTTAAAAGTGAACGCCGACTACACCAATGCCTCCATTGGAAAAATGGAAAACTTGGATTATACCAGTGATTATGGCAATATGGAGGTGGAAGAGGCGAACAGTATTAGGGGAAACGGGGATTATATCACCATAAAATTGGGAACGATCCATGGCGATGTGGACATTGTAGCGGATTATGGTTCCATCAGAATTGATGAACTTGCCCCAGATGCAGGGAACGTATCTATAAGAACCGACTATACCGGAGTGAAAATTGGTTATAATTCAGCCTATCATTTCGACTTCAATATATCCACGGATTATGCTGGAGTGAGTGGTAAAGACGAGTTTGAAATAATCATAAGCACAGAAAAATCTTCTTCCAGACACTACGAAGGTTATTATGGAAGCCAAGGAAGTGGCAATATGATTACCTTGACCAGTGACTACGGAGGAATTACTTTTATAAAAAAATAACGGCCCCTCCCGAAGTCGTAAAAAAACGACTTCGACCTCCCCATAAGGGAGGTATGAGGAGTGTGTTATGTAAACCCTTGGTTATCACAACAAACAAAATAATAACAATCAAAACGATAGAAAATGAAAAATTTAGGAGCCTTAACACTAGTATTATTAGTAACTATTTCCTGTTCTGCACAATGGGGAAAAACCATTAAAGGGAACGGGGAAAAAGTAACAATTGACCGTTCTACCGGAGATTACGATGCTGTTTCCGTATCAGGTTGGTTTGATGTTGACCTGGTGAATGGCCAAGAAGGAGAATTGACACTGGAAGGGGAATCCAACTTATTGGATTACATAAAGACCGAAGTGAAGGATGGTCAACTGGTCATCAAAACCGAAAAAGGGATAAATCTTAAGCCATCAAACTGGAACAGTGGTATCCGCATTACGGTACCTGTAGAAAGTATAAATTCCGTTGCATTATCCGGCTCCGGTGATATAGTGGGCAAGACCACCATTAAAACCGACAGGCTCATCACCGCGATGTCGGGTTCTGGGGATATTACTTTAGATGTGGACGCAAATTCTGTAGATGCCAGCATGTCTGGATCAGGTGACATTACTTTTTCCGGCAGAACAAGAGATTTTGAAGCAACCATCTCTGGAAGTGGAGATATAAAAGCGTTCGATATGGAAGCGGACAATGTAGATGCAACGGTTTCCGGTTCCGCCGATATAAAGGTAACCGCAACGAAAATGTTAAAAGCAAGAGTTTCCGGTTCAGGTGATATCACCTACAAGGGGAATCCAGAAAAATTAGATACCAAAACCTCCGGTTCCGGCGATATATCAAAAGGATAGGAATCAAAATACCGAACAATCAACAACTGGGAAAGCTCTTTTTTAAAAGGGCTTTTTTGCTTCTTTTACCCGAAGCAACAATAAAATTCCCACAAAGAAAAACAACACCAAGAAAAGTATTGCATATCGCATATTATAGTTGTGGTCAACAACGGCAAAAATTATCATTCCGATAACAATACCTATTTTTTCAGCTACATCAAAAAAACTAAAAAAAGAGGTGGTATCCTCTGTAGCAGGTAAAAATTTTGAGTATGTTGACCTTGCAAGTGCTTGTACACCTCCCATAACCAATCCTACAAAACCAGCTGCTATATAAAATTCGGTCGGTGTTTCCATAAAAAAAGCATAAATGCATA
>CAJQMW010000526.1 GCA_905479535.1 uncultured Maribacter sp.
AGTGTTCTTGGCCAAATTTATTGGAATATCTAAGATAAAGTTCTTGGTGCGGACCATCAAGAGTTATCTTTTTACCTCGGATAAAAGCATGGGTAAGTGAATTGTCCAAAATATCCAGGGCATCGCCCATCGAAACAAAAAAAGTAGCATCCTTTCCAACTTCAAGGGATCCGACCCGACCATCGATGCCCAAAATCTTGGCAGGATTCAGGGAGACCAACTTTAACGCTTCCTCTTTGTCCATTCCAAAAGCGGCCGCAACACCTGCATAGAAAGGAAAATTTCTGGAAGTGGACAACATTCCCTTGTGGCTCAATGCCACTACTATGCCTTTTTCTGAAAGTAAACGTGGCAGGCTGTAATGGGCATCATAATCCATGTCGTCCATATTCGGAAGATTGTACGTTGGGGGTATTATAACGGGTATATTGTTGCTCTTCAGAAAATCTACAACGTCAAGGGCCGCATAAGAGGTTAGGATACCTATTTTTTGTACGCCCATGCCTTTGGCGAACTGTACACTCTCCACAATTTCTTTCGCTTCATTGGCATGTATCATCAAGGCCTTAGTACCTTTAAAAAGCCCTTGTAGGGCTTCTAATTTAAGGTTGGCGGGCCTATTCTTTAATTTACCGTAAGATAGTGCGGCAAGGAACAAAGCCTCCAGTTCTTGTACCCTGTTCTCGTATGAACCGCTGTTTTTTATCTTAGTGGTCTTGGTATCGGAATCGTAGGAGCGGGACAATGAAGAAGGCCAGTGCAAGTGTACCGCAGCTTCCTTTTTATGGACCGCCTCCTGCCAGCTCCATCCATCCAGTTCCATTACGGAGGAAGTGCCCGATATCGTACCCCCGGAGGGTATCGTCTCTACCATAAGTATACCGGTGTACCTAAGCGTGGGAATATGCCCTGAGCCTGTGTCGAACGCATAAAAGGACTTTAGTCCCGGATTGATCGACCCCTCCTCAAACTTGTCATTGGAGTGGGGGACACCGCTGATTTCCTCGATACCGATTAAGGAATTTGGCAAAATAAGGCCGGGGTACAGGTGTTGTCCCCTTACTTCAATACTAGTATACCCTGATGCGTCGAACGCCGGATCGCTGGCCTTGCCGACAAACGAAATTTTACCATCGGCAAAAGCCAATGCTCCATTGTTGATGACCTCCCCGGTAGCGGTATGGATAGTTCCTCCTATCAGCACTATAGGTTCTTGTTGGGCCTCGGCGGGTTTCGGCACCAGTTGTGCGGTTCCAATACTAAAAAAGAAAAGTAGGACAAGGACACAGCTACATTTTTGAATAAACTCTTTGGTTTTCATATAAACATTTTTTTTACTCTTCGCCCAGATACTCACAATGAAATTCAGGCTTCGTGGTGGATATTTTTTGTTCAGCTTTGGCCGTCCCTTTTTCAGAGCGCATAAGTTGGATGATTCGTGCTCTTTCCTTTTTGATTTCGGCCCTGAGCTTAAGATCCCTATCCATATCAAAATAAATGGCACCTTCAACAATGGTCTTTTCCGGTTTTGCATAGATAGAAAGCGGTGGGCCGGACCATAGGACCAGATCGGCGGATTTGCCCTCTTTGATACTGCCCATCGTTTTATCTAAATGCAACAGTTTGGCGGGGTTAAGGGTAATCAGTTTAAGGGCATCCTCGGCACTCATTCCCCCATACTTCATCGATTTGGCCGCTTCGTGGTTCAGGTGCCTAATGGTTTCCCTGCTGTCGGAATTAATGGCCGTTGTCACTCCTTCCCGATGCATAATAACCGCATTGTACGGAATGGCGTTTCGGGTTTCCCACTTAAAATTCCATTTGTCGGAAAATGTACTACCGCCGACCCCGTGAGCGGCCATTTTATCGGCAATGCGATGACCTTCCAAGGCATGGGTAAACGTATTGACCGTAAAACCGAACCTGTCGGCTACATCCATCAACATGAGCATTTCCTTTTCTTGATAGGAATGGCACGAGATAAAGCGATTCCCTTCTACAATTTCCAGCATGGTCTGCTTAAGGATATCCGTTCTAGGAGCGGAAACCGATGTTCTTTGTTTTTTCCCCGATCCGTTGTAGGCATTCCATTCTTTTTTATAGTCCAGGGCCTCGACGAAGGCATTGGTGTAGAATTGTTCCAGACCCATAAGGCTCCTCGGAAAACGTAGGGACGGAGCACTTTTGGAACGCTTGGGGTTTTCGCCAAGGGCAAATTTTATAAAGGGTGACGCTTTGCTAATTTTTAGATTTTCAGGGTTTTCTCCCCATTTTAATTTGATCAGTGCGGACTGCCCTCCTATGGGGTCGGACGACCCGTGCAAAATATGGGCGGCCACCACACCCCCGGCCAACGCCCTGTATATACTTATATCTTCGGAATCGATGACGTCCCCCATACGTACCATACCGGAGTTGGCCGCAATGTCGTTGACCGCACTGATGGCAATATGCGAATGTTCATCAATGATGCCCGGGGTAAGGTGTTTACCTGTACCATCGATTCTTTTGGCAGTGGTGTCTTCCAGATTTGTTCCGATGCGCTCAATTTTACCATTGGTTACCAATACGTCCATATTCTCCAACACGCCGATGTCTTCGTTGGTCCATACATTGGTGTTTTTGATAAGTAGTCTTTCTGGCCTAATTTTCTCTGTATTTCCATAGGCCATAAATGGATAAACAATATTTCCGCTGATTCGTCTATCGATCAAATCATTGTCATTGATAGTCTCTTTTAAGGGGGAAATCTTCCGTGCGCTCCAACTCCATTCATTTTCGTAGTTCAAGCTGCCCGTTCCTGAAAAAAGGACTGTTTGGTCTTCGAAAGTATAGAAGCCGCCCAAAGTATAGGTTCCTTTACTCGGCAAGCTAAATTGTAGGCTTGCCATAGATCCGTGAATCGAAAAATCGGCTTTGAGATTTTCCCCTGATGCGTTAATGACATGGGCCCGATATTTTCCTTTGGCGGACTCCAGTTTCAGATCGAACCGGCCTTCGGGTAGCTTAAGCCGGTATGTCCCCAAAATTTTGGCAATAGGAAGTTGTTGTAGGGTATGTCGTGTTCCCCTTATCCAATTCTCCAATACGCTCGTATTAGGGTTAAATAGATTTCCGTCCGTTATCAAAAAGTTGGCGATCTTGCCCTTTTCCAAAGAACCCAAACTGCTTTCCGATCGCAGCATCTTGGCAGGTACGGTAGTCAGTGCCGCCAAAGCCGTTTCTTCATTTAGCCCAAAACTGACCGCTTTCCTGAGGTTGGCAAGAAAATCACTACTGTTGGCCGACGGATGCGCGGTAAACGCAAAGGTGATACCGTTTTTTTCCAGAAGGGCAGGATTGCTCGGGGCCATTTCCCAATGTTTGAGGTCTGCCAGGGAAATTTTTTGGGTGATGTACGGATTGCTTACATCAAATGTCTTGGGGAAATTCAAGGGAATTATTAACTGGGAATTTGTTGCTTTAATTTCCTCCAAACGTTGGTACTCGTCACCGCCTCCCTTGATGATGAACCGCATATTGAATTCTTGGGCAATTTTTGCCGCCCGTAAGGCAGTCAACCAACCGTTCGTTTCAAAAATCTTTGGTAACGGGTTGCTATTTGCCAGGGCTTCCAGTGAAAGATCGGTAAAAGGTTTGGGAGCCAGGTCCTTGTACCATGCGGCATCATAAAAGGTCTGTCTTAACAGCGCAATGGAACCCATGGGGGATATCGGAAAATCTTGGGTAGAGCTGCCCTTATCAAATGAAAAGTGGGATGCAACCTGTGACCGTACTACCATTTGGTTTTCTCGCTTGTCGCCCAAAAGCACCAAAGCGGCCGTACCCCTTGCAATACCGTCCGGGCGCAGACTCGCTACG
>CAJQMW010000527.1 GCA_905479535.1 uncultured Maribacter sp.
TCGTTTTTTTAAATGATTTCTGATAATACGCTGTTTATTTCTTCTCTTACAAAAGGCTGTGTATCCTCCTGTTCCATTAATTTCCGCATTGGAACAATTGCCTTACTTTCTTGATTCCGTACTAAATTCTCAATTATCGCAATTTGTACACTTGGATTTTTTTCTGTGGACAAGGCTTTTATAAATGCAGAGGTAACAGTATCCGAACGTGTAAAACGAGACAAAGCATCTACGGCCGTTAACCGTACGTTAGTGTTCGGGTCAATTAGCATACGTTCGGTCAAAGCATTAATAACGGACCCGTCCGGATTTTCAAATTGGTCGATGAAATTCACACCTTGGATTCGTTTACGGGCGGATTGATTTTCGATTAGGGATAGCATGGCGGTTTGTTTCATGTGCAATGATTCCGTTTCAAGAAGCGCAATATCCTTATTGGATTCCTGCCTCTGCTGATAACTGCCCAACATAAATGCACCGAACAGTAGTGCAATACTGGCGGCAACTTTTAAAAAAGGTCTTATCCATCTGTTTTTGGTCTCCGATGTATTTTGGAAAACCACTTTGTCCTGAGCGCCTTTTTCCTTTTCCAAGGCTTCCAGAAAATTAGCTCTGAGGTTATCCGTAGGCATTTGAACAGGTTCCTCTTCAAATGATCGGAATAAACTTATGAACCTCGAAAGCTCCTCTGCGCAAGCTTCACAACCGCCCAAATGTGAATCAAAGGATGCCTTTTCTTTCGGGCTTAGTTGATTGTCCAAGTAGGCGGGAATCAACGCTATAATATGATTGTTATTTTCCTTCATAAATCTGAAAAGTATATCGTTTTTAATTTCTGAATGGCCCTGTTAATCCTGGTTTTTACGGCTCCCGGGGTGCTTCCAATAATTTCGGCAATCTCATTATATCGTATTTCCTGAAAACGGTTCAGGACAATCAGCTCTCTATCCGATGTATTCAATTTCGCAAGGGCCGTTTGAATTTGGGAATAGGCTTCGTCGTTATCCTCTTCTTGGACAGTTAATTTGAAAGCCACTGAATTGATATCCTCATGGCGCTCCTTGTTTCTTCTAAAATGGGTATTTAGGCAATTTCTGGCGATGGTAAAAAGCCAAGAAACAAAATTGCCACCGTTATAGGAGTTTCTGTACTTCATAAGCTTATAAAAGACTTCCTGCGTTAGATCCTCGCTCAACATTTTGTCCCGACACATTTTGTATAAGAAGTTAAACACATGAACATGATGTCTTTCAAAGAGAATTTTTAGCATGTCCAAATCTCCCTCTGCAACAGCGGTCATTAGTTCCTCGTTGGTTAACTCCTTCAAAAGGATGTGCTTTAGTTCGTGTTCAATAGTATATAGTCAGGAATTTACAAAAGGTTACACCATTGCATAAAAAAGAGGCTGTCTAAAAAGTATAATTTCAATTTTCTGTCCCATCGAGCGGAGTCGAGATGTCAAGAACCATGGGGTTTTAAAGTTCTCGACTCCGCTCGAAATGACAGTAGGAAAGATTTTTTAGATAGCCCCTACATTTTATAATTGAATATTAGGAAAGCTTATTTTTCCGCCTGTACTTCCGAGGTGAACTCTTTAATGGCCGTATTGGGTTCCATGATGGTATATCCCTTCCAAAAATCCGCGTTGTAGTTGGGCATATATTGCGGGAGTACATCGTTATCTTCGGAAAGACTTTCAAATTGGGCCTCGTTTATAGGTGTAGTCTTAAAAACTACGACTTCATATCTGTTGATACCGCTAAAGGCTGCGTCAATTTTTAGGTGTAGTTCGTTCTGTTTTCTCCTTCCTCTAACATTCTTATTTTTCTCTATAATGCGTACCGGTCTCTTGAATCCTACTTTATTTCCCTTTATGATTTCATAGTATTTTAATTCGTAGAGACCGTCATCACCTTTCCCGAACAATATGCTTCCCTTGGCCAAATACTCGTTTAATGAAACGCCTAATAGTTTAAACTTGCGAAGCGGAGCAACATTTTCAAATTCCATTTTTACAAGGGCAAAGTCATCTGAATTAATGTATAATTTTCCTTTGAACTCCTCCGAACGCTTTGGGCTGAAGCTTATAACGTATAGGGCTTTGTCCCCTATGTAGGTAAAATCTTCCAAGGTTAGGTCATAACGTCCGGGTCGGCGCAATACATTATAATCCGTATCCTTGAAAATGGGAAGGTTGGAATATAGGTTGCCCAAGGTCCTACGCTTGTAGTTGGCAAAGAATTCTTTTTGATTTTCTTTCTCCTTTTTCTTTTCTTCCAGCTGCTTGTGCAAAGCATTTACATCGGTAGAATCTATATCCGCTTCAAAGAGGTCGTCGGCATCTACCTTTGTGCCGAAAAGTCCGGACTTCACCTTAAAATAAGAATCGGTCTTTACATTTTTTTTAATGATTTCGTTGAACCGTTCTTCCAAATTTTCCAAATCCAGACGCTTGCTTTTATCGTAAAGTTCTGATGCTTTAATTAGGCTCAGCTTTTGCTCATCGTCATCTTCGTTGCCGTACAGGTCTCCCAAACTTTCAGTATAATACGTATCATTTTTGGGAACCGTGCGCAAGACACTGTCCAGAAATGATTTGTTGAACGCATCTATCGTCGATTCTTTTATGGAATAATTGGTCTTCTCAATAGTATTTTGGTAAGACTCCCTAAGAAACAAACGTTTTTTGGTATACCCATATTGGTAGTTCTTTTCGAGATTTTCTTCGACCAGGCCTATAATTTCCCTTGGGGTATAGTTCTTGTTCGAAACGATGACCTCTTTTAACTCAATTGCCTTTGGACTTAAGTAGATTACTTTTCCGTCAAACTGATTCAAGGTTTTTCCAATAGACTCATAACCTATACAGGAGACTTTAAGGGAATCACTTTCAGTGATATCAGTATTTAATTGAAAGGAAAACCTACCTTCCTCATTGGTGATAACACCTCGGTTGTCCAATAAAACCGTCACATAAGGAATTGGTTTTTGAGTTGTCGAGTCCAGCACTACGGAGCTAAGTGTTTGTGCTTGTAATAGATTAAAGAGGGGAAAGGTAAGAAGTAAACAAAATAATGAAGTAAAGTTGATTTTCATAAAACTGGGTTGACGACACAAACTAAAGTATACCTGTTATCAAAACCATAGGCTTTTTGATTTCATTAGGACGTATTTATTATTTCTTTAACGCCCTATAAGTAAAACTCCAAGGGATAGACGCCTTTGCTTATGAATTTGTCACAGCATCTAATTTGAATCCGAATCTTTTAATTCATCTGGATTGTTTCTAATGACAACCACAGTCATGTTGTCCGCAGGCCTTGGTATGGGACTTTTTAGAAGCGAACAATGATTTTGGAAGAAAGAACTTTTTAACGATATAACCAATGGAAAGTATCAATGTAATGTAAACCAGGGTATGTTGTAAAATATCCATATTTTATTTCAAGATTTGATATGCTATTAAAGCAACAATATAAGCAAAAAGACTCATGAAAACCAATTGTCCTGCGGGCCATTTCCAAGAATTTGTTTCGCGTTTTACTACGGCCAGGGTACTCATGCATTGCATGGCAAAGGCGTAGAACAGCAACAGCGATATTCCAGATGCCAGATTGAACAAGGGTTTGCCATTAGTGGGATTTACCTCTGCCGCCATCCGGTATTTTATCGTTTCTTCCTCATCGTTCCCAACGCTATAAATCGTAGCCAGGGTTCCTACAAAGACCTCCCTGGCGGCAAAGGAGGTCAGTACGGCAATCCCTATTTTCCAATCGTAACCTAACGGCCGTACAATAGGTTCAATTGCCTTGCCCATGTAGCCCATATAGGAATGTTCCAATTTGTAGCTGGATATTTCTTGGCTAAGGGCCCGTGCCTCTAATTCTCTGGTTTTTGCCGCCAAGGAATCTTGTAGTGTGGCCGAATTCAAGGTATTGGATCGTTCCACGCCATTCCCGTTTACATTTTTTTTAAACTCTTCAAGTTTACTATCTATATAAGCCTCACTATATGGGCTGAAACCATTTTTTTGAACCCTTTCCGTAATGATTTTCTCCGCGTTTTTGAAGTCGTCAGAAAATCCGTTGGAGCCCAAAAACCAAAGGATTATCGCAATGGCCAGTATAATTTTACCCGCGCCAAATACAAAACTTTTGGTCTTTTCCAAAACCGTGTACCCCACATTTTTTAACAGTGGAAGTTTGTAGTTGGGCATCTCCACTACAAAAAAAGACCTGCTTTGTATCTTGAGTATTTTATTCAAAACCACAGCGGATAAGATGGCGGCGCCAAAACCTAATAAATACAACAACATTAAGGTCAAAGCTTTGTAGCTTAACCCAATAAACCGACCTTCCGGAATAACCAAAGCAATAATAATGATGTAAATAGGAAGCCTCGCGGAACAGGTGGTAAAGGGTGTTACCAGGATAGTGATCAGGCGCTCTTTCCAACTCTCAATGGTCCGGGTTGCCATAATTGCGGGAATGGCGCAGGCCGTTCCAGAAATTAGGGGCACGACACTTTTGCCACTTAGGCCAAAAGGGCGCATAACCCGGTCCATTAAAAAGACCACCCTGCTCATATAGCCCGTTTCTTCCAATAGGGATATAAAAAGAAAAAGAAAGGCAATCTGGGGAATGAACATGGCAATACCCCCAATTCCCGGAAGAATACCTTCCGCTATGAGATTAGTGAATACTCCAGAAGGTAGATACGCTTTTACCCAGCCGCTTGCCGACGCAAAAAATGTCTCAATAAGGTCTTGGGGGTAGCCACTCCAACTGTATAGGGTTTGGAAGATGGTCAGCAGGATTACAAAGAATATTATATACCCGAAAACCTTGTGTGTGAGTATTTTATCGAGACTTGCACGGAAGCCCCTTGCTGCGTTCGCATCTACTTTATAGGTTTCCTTTAAAATTCCGTTTATGAACTGATACCTGAGAATAGTCTCTTTTTGCTGTAACCGTTTAAGTTCGGATTTGGATTTAGTGGTAAAGGAAGAGGTATCCTTTATCAGTTTTTTCTCAATAGGCATGAAGTTTACGTCCTGGGTGATGACCAGCCAGAGTTTATAGAGGTCTTCTTTTGGAAAAGTAGCACGAAGAAGTTCAAAATATTCGGGATCAATCACCGTGGTGTCCACATTCGGGACCTTTGAGAGGCTTTTAAAATCGCCAATAAGTTCCTTTAACCTATCTATGCCTGTGCCTTTTCTGGTGCTGACCAAAGCCACCTTGGCATTCAGTTTTTCTTCTAACAACGCTATATCTACACTTATTCCTTTTCTGGACATTCTATCTGCCATATTAATGACCAGAATTGCCGGAATTTTTAAATCCTTTATTTGCGTAAATAGGAGTAAGTTTCTTTTAAGGTTTTCTACATCGGAAACTACCAAAGCAACATCGGGGTGGTCCTTGGCATTCTTGTTCAGAAGAAGTTCTACAGCAACGCTTTCATCTAGGGAGGTAGTGTTTAGACTGTAAGTGCCGGGAAGGTCTAGAATATGCGCCTTAACTCCTCTGGCGAGTTTACAAATACCCTCTTTTTTTTCGACGGTGATGCCCGGATAGTTCCCAACCTTTTGATTAAGACCTGTAAGCTGGTTAAAAACCGAAGTTTTACCGGTATTGGGATTTCCAATGAGCGCAACCTTTATCTCCTTGCTCATAGTTCGGTAGCCTCATCAACGATATCCAGTGCAATGAGTAATGCCATCTTACGACGGATGGCAATATGGGACCCGTTTACATTGATATAAATTGGATCTTTCAAGGGAGCCACCTGCACCATCTCGACTTCATTCCCCGGTAAACAGCCCAATTCCAGTAACTTTATGGGAATGATATCACCAGAAAACTCCTTGATAATTCCTTTCTGTCCACGACGCAAATGAGCAACTGTAATCTCCAATTTTTATTTAGATTGATTATAAGTAAGGACAAAAGTAAGGGAAAATTATTGAATACATTTGGTAAATAAGGAAAAAGTAAATACTCTCAAGTTATTGTGAAAATAATGCAGTATGCCGTAGCAGTTGGCAGTAAAAATTTAACTCTTCGGTTTATTGAGCGTGTCATTCTGAGCACCCATTTTGCGAAGTCTTTTGTGTAGTGTAGCGTAGAAAACGTTTGAAATGTATAGACCTCTAGACTGTGCTCATAGCAAAAGCATAAACTGCTTACTGTTAGATGGTGTCTAGTTGTTGGTTCAGTACTTCCCTTAGCCCTTAGCCCTTAGCCCTGCCCGCTACTTATTTCAAATCGCCTACTCCACGTAAGTAGCCTTCAAGATTTCAAGGTCCTCCATCAATTTTTCTATGTCCTCCGTTTTAGTGCCGTCGTAAAAGCCTCTTATTCGGCGCTCCTTATCCACCAAAATAAAATTCTCCGTATGTATCATGTCAAAAGGACCCCCGTCCCCATCAGTTTTTACGGCTAGGTATGATTTTCTGGCGAGTTCGTAAATATCCTTTTTATCGCCGGTAACCAAATTCCATTTCTTGTCGTCAACGCCCTTCTCCAATGCATATTTTTTAAGCTGTTCTACAGAATCTATTTCCGGGGTAACCGAGTGGGACAACAAAAGGACTTCTTGATCGTCATGGATTTCATTCTGGATAACGGCCATGTTTTTGGTCATGAGTGGGCAGATGGTAGGGCAGGTGGTAAAAAAGAAATCCGCAATATAAATACGGTCCTCATAATCTTCTTGAGTAACCGCTTCACCATTTTGATTCGTTAATGAAAAATCGGCAATCGTGTGGTATTTACGAACATGTTGAATTTCTTCGGGAACCAGCTCCGAATTGACCATGGCCGGAGAGTACACCGGAAGGGTTTTTTGTGGTTTAAGGGCGTTGTAGAACAAGTAAATAATTACGACGGACAGTCCCAAAAGCACCAGTCCAAAAAACTTGTATTTACCAAAAAAAGAGCGCATCAATTTTTTCTACAAAGATAAGCTACCCTTTGGAGTACATCAAAGTTTGGTTCCGGCAATAGCTGCCAAAATATTCTTAAAATGAAGCCAGCTGGACCACTTTCTTTTTTTAAGACTACGTAAAAACGTACTTTTGTCCGATTTTAATTTTAGAAGAAGCTGATGAGCCCCATTATTATAAAAACCATACAATTCTTTTTAAGTCTGTCATTACTTATCGTACTCCACGAATTGGGACATTTTATCCCGGCCAAGTTGTTTAAGACCAGAGTTGAGAAGTTTTATCTTTTTTTTGATGTAAAGTTTTCCCTGTTCAAAAAGAAAATTGGAGAAACCGTTTACGGTATCGGGTGGTTGCCATTGGGAGGTTATGTGAAAATAGCCGGAATGATAGATGAGAGTATGGATACCGAGGCCACGAAAGAGGCCCCCAAACCTTGGGAGTTTCGCAGTAAACCGGCATGGCAACGTTTGATTATTATGTTGGGGGGGGTTACGGTGAACTTTGTTTTGGCGGTTATCATTTATATTGGATTGGCATACGCCTATGGCGATCAATTTATAGCCAATGACAGTCTTAAGGACGGTGTTTATGTTAATGAGACCGATATAGGAGATAAGGTTGGTATTCAGACGGGGGATAAAATACTTTCGGTGGATGGTGAGCCCATTGAGGACTTCAATAAAATAATCCTTGAACTGATAAATGGAAATTCATTTACCATTGAGCGGGACGGGCAAATAATAGAGAAGGAAATCCCTGTAGATTTTATCGCTACCCTATTGGAAGACGAAGATAAAATGCGTTTTCTTGATTTTAGGTTTCCTTTTGTAATAGGAAGTATTCCAAAGGAGTCTGCCAACAAAGACTCCGGGATAGAAGTGAAGGATGAAATCATTGCTATTGGCGGAGATACCTTTACCTACTTTGACGAGGCCAAGGAAATACTAGAAAAACACAAAGGTCGGGAAGTTGATTTGAAGATAAAAAGAGAAGGTGCCGGAGAACTTCAGATTCCGGTTATCATAAGTGATTCTGCAACCATCGGTGTTGTTCTTGGAGGATTAAGTTACGATGATTTGGAAAATAGGGATATCCTAAAGCTGGAGACTACGACCTATTCCTTTCTAGAATCTATTCCGGCGGGTATCGATATGGGAGTGAGTACGCTAACGGGATACGTGAAGCAAATGAAGAAGATATTCAATCCTTCCACCGGAGCGTACAAAGGTGTTGGTGGTTTTGCCGCAATTGGCGGACTGTTCCCTGATGGCTGGAACTGGCCGGCATTTTGGAGCGCTACGGCATTTATTTCCATCATCCTGGCGTTTATGAACATATTGCCTATCCCAGCATTGGATGGTGGTCACGTTATGTTTCTGCTATACGAAATGATATCCGGAAGAAAGCCAAGCGATAAGTTTTTGGAGTATGCCCAAATGACCGGTTTTTTCCTGTTGATCGCACTTTTATTGTTCGCTAACGGCAACGATGTCTATAAGTGGCTTTTTAAATAGAAAAGCACTTTTTTTTGTTTGGGGTATTTGAAAAAACTACTATATTTGCACCCGCTTTAAGAGATTAAAGCGGGTAATTTTCCTCCTTAGCTCAGTTGGTTAGAGCATCTGACTGTTAATCAGAGGGTCCTTGGTTCGAGCCCAAGAGGAGGAGCTACCAGCAGCAAAGGCTTCGCAGAAATGCGGAGCCTTTCTTTTTTGCCTAGGGTGAAACAATGGTGAAACACGTTTGTTTTGCATATATCTTCCTATC
>CAJQMW010000528.1 GCA_905479535.1 uncultured Maribacter sp.
TTTTTCTAGAAGTGAATTTATCTTTATTGGAGATGAACCTTATCTTTTGGAGGTGAACACAACACCAGGACTCACCAAGGAGAGCATCCTACCACAACAGGCAAAGGAAGCAGGAATAAGTTTATCCCAATTGTTCGAAAGCGCAATTGAAGAAGCTTTATACTAATTTAACTATCTTTAATCACATTCAAATACTTATGAGACGTGCAATTTTCCCAGGCTCTTTTGACCCATTAACTTTGGGGCATCACGATATTATTCTAAGAGGCATAACCTTGTTTGATGAGTTAATTATTGCCATTGGGGAGAATTCAGAAAAGAAATACATGTTCAGTCTAAAGGAACGGACTAAATTCATAAAAGAAGCCTATAAAAATGAGCCAAAAATTAAAGTGCTCACATACAAAGGTCTCACTGTTGATTTCTGTCAAAAAATGGAGGCAAATTTTATTCTAAGAGGTTTACGTAACCCAGCCGATTTCGAATTTGAAAAAGCCATCGCTCATACGAACCGTAAACTTTCTGAAATAGAAACCGTGTTTTTACTTACGTCCTCCGGGAAAAGCTACATAAGTTCCTCCATTGTCAGGGACGTTATAAGAAATGGAGGGGATTACACCGGTTTGGTCCCAGATTCGGTAAGGACATCCTAGAAGATTGATACTTTACCACACCTTTGGACTTATCAACAACAGTTTTTTGATAATTTACAACAATTCTGATATTATAACTTGAATATTCCTTTACATTAGTAAGAAATTTCTTTATGTTATGATTAAGACTAGTTCCAAATTATCCTTCTCTTCTGATTGGATTCAACAAATACCTACCGCAATCGCCTTGTTAGATGCCAATTATAACTTTGTTGGTGCTTCGCCCAATTGGCTAAAAAAATTCAATTTTAAAGACAAAGATTTATCGGGAACCGATCTATTTGACCTTTTCCCAAGATTCTCCAAAGATTGGGATACTAGGTTGCAATATTGCCTTGATGGCCTAAAGGACATAAAGATTATAGACCACTATAGAGAAACAAAGGACCCCGATAGCAATTTGCTTTGGAATTTGAACCCTTGGAAAGACGGTTATGGTAATATCGTAGGTGTTATTTTAAAGGTCGACACTATCTCTAAAGCAAAAGAGTTAGAATTGGAGCTGAATCGTACTAAAATCCTACTAAGTGAAAATAGTAAAATCGCTAAAATTGGAAGCTGGGAATATACCATTGCCGACAAAAATCTAGTTTGGACCCCTACCGTAAATAAAATTTATGGCGTTCAAAAAGATTTGAAGCCAACCCTGGACGAAGCGCTAAAACATTATAAAGTAGGAAAATCTCGTAATACCATACAGAATGCAATTGAACAGGCCATTACTACAGGAAAGCCATGGAACGAAAATTTAGAACTGGTCCGGGACGATGGCAAGACCATTTGGGTGAACTCCATAGGACGGCCAAAATATAAAGACGGTATCTGTATAAGGGTCATTGGTACGGTACAGGATATTTCGGATACCTCTACCCATACCCTGAACGTCAAAAAAGAAAGTACTACAGATAATCCGTTTTTTGAAAAAGTTCCTTTTGGACTTATACTGACAGATTATGGAACCGGTAAACTTTTAGACGTGAATTCAAGCTTCCTTAGTCTTACAGGATATGGTAAAAATTATTTTGTCGGGAAGAGTTTTAAAAATTTTGTAACACCTACTATTAAGAAAAGGAGTGGATCTTTGGTAACACAGCTAAGGGAGAATGAATCTTTTGAACCATTTGAAATGTCGTTTAGTCATAAAAATGGAAAAAAATTCAGCCTTAAATTCTCAGGGCAACTTTTTGTCGACGAACATCGCAATACACAGGTATTGACCACGGTAGAAAACTTAACGGGGGACTTACAGAAAGAAAAAAATCTAAAAAAAGTCCTGAACGCTTCTAAAGAGCAAAATGAGCAATTACTGAATTTTGCCCATATGGTGTCCCATAACCTAAAAGCCCATGCTACGAATTTCTCCCTTCTATTGAACTTCCTGGACAAGGAAAAAGGAGACAGTGAACGTATAAAACTAATGGGGATGTTGTTCAGTGCTTCGGACAACCTTACGGACACGATAAAAGGTTTAAGAGAAATTGTAGCTATAAAAACCAATATTAATGAGGAGAAAAGACTTCTCCAATTGAATGATTATATTTTTTCCGTAGAACAAAATTTAACTGGGCTACTGAAAGAAAATAATGGTAAAATAGTAAACGAAATAGGCGATGACGTTAAAGTAAAGGCCTTACCTGCCTATTTGGAAAGTATATTGACCAATTGCCTCACCAATGCCATCAAATATAGAAATACAGAAAAGGACCCAATTATCATACTTAGCGTAGAGAAACAGCAGAAATACACCGTGTTACACATAGAGGATAATGGATTGGGGCTAGACATGGAAAAGTTTGGCCACAAACTTTTTGGGATATACAACACCTTCCATAAAAATAAAGATTCCAGGGGTATTGGACTGTACATATCTAAAAATCAAATTGAAGCTATGAACGGAAAAATATCCGCTACGAGCGTACCGGGACAAGGCGCAACTTTCAGTATCTTTTTTAATAACAACTAAAATCGCCAAAAATGGTATTTTCTGTGCTGCTAACCACAATAATTGGTCGCTACACAACAAAGTTTGAAGGTAGTTGAATATTCGACATAAATTAGTAGGAAATTACGTTAATATGCTGAAGGATTCCCAAATTTTTTCAACATCATACCTGATAAAACAACTACCTACCGCCGTTGTCTTTATCAATAAGCAATTTAAAATAGTTCATGTGTCCGATAAGTGGACCGATATGTTCAAGCAAGAAGGTGTAGATGTCTACGGTAAAAATCTATTCAAAATCTACTCCTCCCTAAGTTTAAAGTGGAAACCGGTACTACAAGAATGCTTTAAGGGAAATCCGAAACCGATGGGCCTCCAACGTTCATTGGATAGCAATAAGAATGAAAAATGGCACGAATGGTCCAGTTCTCCTTGGTACGATACCAATGAGAATCTTGTGGGTGCCATAATCCATATTAACGATGTTACAGAAGCTGTACAAAACCAACTACGTGTTGACAAAACGGAAACGCTGCTAAGGCAACAATCTGAAATAGCTAAAATTGGACGTTGGGAATACAATATGCTAGAAAATTCCCTTACCTGGTGCAATATGACCAAGGCCATTCACGAAGTCCCCCCGAATTATGAGCCAAACATTGAGACAGCTATTGATTTTTACAAAGAGGGCCACAGTAAGAACGCAATTTCAATGGCCATTTTTGAAGCTACTGACAAAGGTACACCATGGAATTTGAAGCTTCAAATCATTACCGCAAGTGGTAAGGAAAAGTGGATAATGGCCGCTGGGAAACCCATTCATAAAAACAGCGAACTTATAGGTTTAATAGGGACTTTTCAGGATATCCATGAACAAGTGGAGGCAGATATGCAGATTAGGGAAAGTGAAAAATTGCTCAAAACCCTGATTGACAATCTCCCCTTGAACGTATTTATAAAAGATACGGAGTCCAGAAAAATACTCGTAAACAAGTCCGAATGTGATTATCTCGGTGTCAAGGATGCCAATGAAATCATAGGTAAAAGCGATTTTGATCTTTATGATGAAAAAGTGGCCCAAATTTCTCGGGAAGAAGATTTAAAGGTTATGGAGACCTTAAAGCCTATCTTAGGGAAAGAAACGCTGAATGTAAGAAAGGACGGGACAGAAACTCATTTTCTTACTTCGAAAATACCACTCGTAGACCATGACGGTCAAGCTAATGGTTTGGTAGGCATAAGCTTGGATATTACCAACTTAAAAGAAAAAGAAAGGGAGCTCAGGAATATCATAAACGTTGCCTCCTTACAAAATAAAAAACTTTTAAATTTTGCGCATATAGTATCGCACAACCTACGTTCGCACAGTGCAAATTTCTCCATGCTATTGAACTTTCTGGTTAATGAAACCGATGAGGAGGAAAAAAATAATATAATGGGCATGCTTACGGATGCTTCTAACAATCTATTGGAAACCTTGGATAACCTCAATGAAGTAGTTGCCATCAACACAAATTTGAACATTGAGAAAAAATCCGTTTATCTAGGTAAAACAATTATTGGCGTACAGCAGAACCTATCGGGATTCTTATTGAAGAATAATGCAAAAATCGTCAACAAGGTAAAAGAGGATGTTGTAATCAATGTAGAACCTGCCTATTTAGAAAATATTTTGATGAACTTTATTAATAATAGCGTTAAATATAAACATCCCGATAGGCCTCCAGAAATCATATTAAGCGCAAAAAGAAAAAGCGGTTACACCATTTTAAGCATACAGGACAATGGGATGGGAATCGATTTAAAAAAGTATGGAACTAAACTTTTTGGCATGTACAAAACCTTCCACGATAACAAG
>CAJQMW010000529.1 GCA_905479535.1 uncultured Maribacter sp.
GGTCGGTAAAGGGGTTCTTGGTCAACATGGCCGCCGCACTGGCCGCATATTGCTTCTTCCCGAAAAAACCATCGCTCAACATTACGCCTATTGAAACCGACCAATTATCTTTATGGGCGGCTTAAACATTATTCACGTTAATTAAGAAATTTTATGGTGCCAATGTGGATTTCACTCGAGGCGCTCAAAACATATATCCCGAATTTGGTCAAAAGTGGTCGGAAATAGTATTTGATTTTAATGCCTTTTTCTTTTTGTTACATTTCCCGGTATTTGCCTTTCCCGCCTATCTTCTAACTAATAGAATAAAATATAATTTTTCGGAATATGTAGTGGTCTTCATATATGTTATGGCACATTATAGCATTGTCGCTTTTCCAATAAGTATTGGAACACTACTTTTTAATGCAGATATGTATGTAAGTATAAGCCAACCACTTCTAATACTAATCTTTGTCTATTGCTTATATGTATTACGAAGATTAACTAAATATTCAGCAAGAGTTTTTATCGGTAGGGCCTTAGTCTATACGATGCTTGCAATCCTGCTTTTCTTTATCTTAGTCATAGGGCCGATGATGGTATTACTATTAATCGGTGTATTTGACTTACAAGATTTTACTCCCAAATAACTAGGCCACCTCCTCTGCTAAAAACTGTGCTTCATAGAGATTGCTATAATATCCGCCCTTTTTGAGTAGTTCTTTATGGGTACCCATTTCCACGATTTTACCGGTATCCATTACAATAATTTTATCGGCCTTTTTTATGGTCGCCAGGCGGTGGGCAATGACAATGGAGGTGCGTCCCTCTGTAATTTTCTCCGTGGCACGTTGTATCAGTTGCTCGGAATAAGTGTCTACGCTAGAGGTTGCCTCATCCAAAACCAAAATACTGGGATTACTGACATAGGCCCTTAAAAAAGCGATGAGCTGTCGTTGACCACTGGAAAGCATACTTCCACGTTCCTTAACATTGTATTCATACCCGCCCGGAAGACTGGTAATGAATTCATCTACCCCAATAGCCTTAGCCGCCTTTTCAATAGCAGAGATTGTAATGGTGGAATCCTTTAGGGATATGTTATTCGCAATAGTATCGGCGAACAGGAAAACGTCCTGTAAAACTACTGCAATATGCTTCCTTAGAGAAGCTAATTTGTAATCCTTAATAGCTATCCCATCTACGCTGATGGTCCCTGAATTAATTTCATAGAACCTATTCAACAAATTGATGATAGTAGATTTTCCCGCTCCCGTAGCACCAACTATGGCTACGGTCTCGCCTGCTTTAACCTTAAAGGAAATTCCGTGTAGCACCTCTTCATCATCTACATATCCAAATCGAACGTCCTTGAATACAAGGTCTCCATTTACTTCTTGATTTTCCACGGTCCCGATATCGTCAATATTACTCTCCGTATCCAGTATATTGAACACCCTGTTGGCGGCTACCATTCCCATCTGTAGGGTATTGAATTTATCGGCAATTTGACGTAAGGGCCTAAAAAGTAAATCGATCAACATGATAAAGGCAAAAATAGTACCTGCAATATCATTGGAAATATTGGCAACGTTTTGGAGCCCTCCGTACCAAACAATCAGACCCACGGTAATCGACGAAACAATTTCTGCAATGGGGAAGAAAATAGAATTGTACCACACTGTTTTCAACCAAGCCTTCTTATGTTTCTCGTTGATTTCGCGAAACTTATCGCTCTCAATTTTTTCCCTGGTGAACAATTGTACGATTTTCATTCCGGTAATGCGTTCCTGTACAAATGAATTTAGGTTGGAAACCTCCGCCCTTACCTCTGTAAATGCCACTTTCATGGCTTTTTGAAACAATCTGGTCGCGTAAAGAATGATGGGGAGTACCGTGAACACCAATAGTGCCAATTTCCAGTTTATGACCAACATAACGATTGCGGCAACCATCATTTTGAGCAAATCCGAAACAATGACAAAAAAACCTTGACTAAAGATTTCTCCAATACGTTGCATATCTGCAACGGCCCTGGTTACCAAAACACCTAGGGAAGAATTGTCGAAATATTTCATTCGGAACCCGAGCATCTTTTTAAAGAGGTTGATTCGAATATCCCTTATAACGGACTCCCCCAACCAGTTGGCATAGTAGTTAAAACCAAGTTGACTGACGACTTGACCAATGAGTACGGCCAACATGGCCATGGTGAGGTACAACAATTTTTGAGAATCACTGCCCTTTATGGCATCATCAATAATTTCTCTAAGAATTACAGGCGTTAATACTGCAAAACCTGAGAGCAAGACTGCAGCCAAGGCCACGCCGTAGAAGGTAAGCCGATAAGGTCGGGTATGGGCAATTAAACGCTTAAAAAGTCGCGTGTCAAAAGCTTTACCGGAATCTTTATCCATTTTTTAGAATCGTATTGGGATAGATAACAGATGTCAAATATAATCCTTTTGCGGGCACGGAAACTCCGGCCATGGACCGATCCTTACTATTTATGACGGTGTTAACATAGTCCGGTTCATGCTTACCTACCCCAACATCTACAAGCGTTCCCACCACTGCCCTCACCATATTTCTTAAAAAACGATCCGCCGTGATACGAAAGATAATTTTTTCAGCATCCCTAAACCAAATAGCTTCCTTAATAGTACAGAAATAGGTGTTAACATCTGTATTGGATTTAGAAAAACATTCAAAATCTTTTTTCCCGATCAGCAGTGATGCCGCTTGGTTCATTCGCTCTAAATCAAGCTTATGATGAATATAATGGGCACTATCCTTATAAAAAGGATTTTTGCTACTACAGATGTAATATTCATAAGTACGCTCCGTAGCATCGAATCTTGCATGTGCCGCGACACCCACTTCAAAAATACCTTGCACCGCAATATCGTCCGGGAGGAAGGCATTGAGTCTGTGATTCAATTCATTAATGTCCTTCATTGCTGCTATATCAAAATGAGCATACATGATTTTGGCGTGAACTCCAGTGTCCGTACGGCCAGCACCGGTCATATTTACTTCCTCCCGCACTAGTTTAGAGATGGCACCTTCCAAAACTTCCTGCACCGTAATTGCGTTGGGTTGTTTTTGCCAGCCATGATAGGCCTGCCCGAAGTATGAAAATTGAATGAAATATCTCAAAAGGATATACTAGTTTTGTATGCCGTCAAAGATATTAAAAGGATTGTTAAGAGTTTAATGTGATGAGTTATGAAAAACTTGACTCTTATACCATAACCCAGTAAGCATAGATTGAAATATGACCAAAATACTTCTACTTTCAGACACCCATTCCCATATTGACGATGGTATACTAAAATACGTCAAAGAAGCCGATGAAGTATGGCATGCAGGAGATATAGGAACTTTAAATGTTACAGATAAACT
>CAJQMW010000530.1 GCA_905479535.1 uncultured Maribacter sp.
CGGCCATGTTCGCTTCGGGAATCATAGTAATCTTATTGGCGAGGACGGATTTGGGGGATATCCTCTTTGCTCCCGAGACTGGGGTATTCCCGGTATGGGCCAATTACCCGTTTATCGTGGTGGTTACGACCGCCATTTGGATGCTGGTCACCTTTTTAACACCTCCAGAAAGCCCAGAAACCTTACGGTCCTTCTACAAAAAAACCCAACCTGGCGGTCCGGGATGGAGCAAAGTGGTAAGGGATGCCAAAACTGAAAATAAAGAAATTAAAAAAGATGGAGAGGTATGGAGCGTGCCCGCAGGTATTACGGCCATGCTCATTGGTATCGTATTAATTTATTCCATCATGTTCGCTACCGGATACTGGATTTATGGCAGGACAACACAGGCCATTGTTTTAACGATTGTTTCGATTATCGCGGGGGTATTATTGATTAAGGCCTGGAACCGATTAAAAGGTAATATTCTATAAAAGGGAAATCATGAAGGACAGAATTTTATCGGTGGATATTTTTAGGGGTGCTACAATTATATTGATGGTTTTGGTTAATACTCCGGGAACGTGGTCCAACGTATATGCGCCATTTTTGCACGCCCCTTGGCACGGGTATACGCCAACGGATCTGGTATTCCCCTTCTTTTTGTTCATTGTGGGGACATCCATTGTTTTCGCGTATCAAAACAAAACTGTTGATGCCGCCGTCTATAAGAAAATTATCATCCGGACCTTAAAGCTCATTGGGCTGGGTCTTTTTCTGGGAGCGTTTACCATCAGCATTCCTTTTATTAAGGACTGGGCGGATATTCGTTTTCCGGGCGTGTTGCAGCGTATCGGGGTAGTTTTCTTTTTTGCCGCCATTTTGTTCATCAATTTTAAATGGAGGACTTTGATTGCTATTACCGTCACCTTGCTGGTTGGCTATTGGCTTTTAATGACTTTGGTGCCCGTAAACGGGATGGAATCTACCTTGGACAGGGCGCCGAACAACTTGGCGAACTGGTTGGATGTACAAGTCTTTGGCAGACACAACTACAAAGCGGATTATGACCCTGAGGGATTGTTGAGCACCATCCCGTCCATTACCAGCTCCTTGCTGGGTATTTTTACGGGTTTGATCTTAACTTCCAAACAGGAGAAAAAAGCGACCCTTTTGACGGGTATTGGAGGAAGCCTGTTGATTATCGGGCATTTATGGGACATCATCTTCCCCATCAACAAAGCATTGTGGACCAGTAGTTTTGTGCTGGTTACAGCGGGTTGGGCAAATTTGGTCTTGGCCCTCATTTATTACCTAACGGATGTCAAAAAAATAGAGTTCGGCAATATCTTCCGATATATTGGGGCGAATGCCATTATCGTTTATTTCCTATCCAGCTTTATTGCGAAAGTCATGGGTCAGATTGAAGTTGGTGATACCTCCTTGCACGGCTGGCTTTTTCAAAGAATCTACGTTCATGATTTTATGTCCATGGAAATGTCTTCCCTATTGTACGCGCTGTCCGTGGTCTCATTTTACTGCTTTTTGGCATATTTCTTGTACCAAAGGAAGATATTCATAAAAGTATAGTCGATGCAAAATTCTTTAAAAGCAGGTCCATATATTTCTTTTGTTTTTTTATTAATTGTGGTTGCCGCGAACGGACAACGGAATTTTGACGATGGCTATGTCATCACGAATAAGAATGATACGCTTTATGGTCAGGTAAGTGATAGAAAGTCAGGGCCTTTTGGTGGAATCTACGGGGATGTACGATTTAGGGGTGAGCGGGGAAAACGAAAATATAGGCCTAAGGATATAAAGGAGTACAAAATCGGGAAAACTATATTCAGAAGCGAAGTTTTGGACGATGAGATTGTTTTTTTAAAATTGAAGGCGGAAGGTGCAGTCACACATTATGTTTTTGAACTTCAGGAGCAGGGTGAGGAAATGATTTTGGATATCGATTATTTGGTAAAAAATGACGACAGTCATTTGGTTAGGGCTACCCAAGGAATATTCGGATTAAAAAGGAAACGGCTAGCTTTATACTTTAATGATTGTCCTCAATTGGTTGAAAAAATCCAAAATAAGGAGTTTAAATATGTTTTTGAAGTAGTTGATTTTTATAACACATGGAAAAGAAGTCAAAAAACGTATTAGGCAACGACCTGTGTTCCTGTTGTTTCGAACCCAGAACAGGTTTTTACAGGGATGGGTTTTGTAAAACTGGCGAGGAGGATATTGGCACCCATATCGTATGTGCAGTTATGACGGAAGAATTTTTAGAATACACAAAATCAAAAGGAAACGACCTTTCCACACCAAGGCCTCAATGGCAGTTTCCAGGCTTGAAAGCTGGGGATAAATGGTGTTTGTGCATCACGCGTTGGTTGCAGGCCGAGAAAGCGGGCAAGGCGCCAAAGATAATTTTAGAGGCTACCCATCAAAAGGCTTTGGACTACACCACTTTTGAACTGCTGCTGGATTATAAGGCTTAGTGCCGGTGGGTTATCTTTTTTGTTTTAAGCTTTCGGTTGTGGGGAAAGCCCATCGCAAAAAACCGGGGAACGCATGTCCCCAAGTAGGTAAATCATGTTTGCCCTCTTTTATTTCCATGTAGGTAATGTCACTGGGATAGGAATACCCCTTTTTTTGTAGCTCCTTGATGACGTCCAGCGTATCGTCAATAGCATCAATGACGCCATTTTTATTACGATCCGCCAGTTCGTCGTTAGTGCCGCATTGGAACCAAAATTTTTGTCCGGGCACATGGGTCCTGTTCATAATGACATCTAGGATAATACGGCTTCTATCGAGCATATCCCCTTTCACGTAAGCTTTTTTCCGCCACCAAAAAGACCCACTAAAAACACCCACTTTGCCAAAGCGTTCCGGATGGTTGTACATAATATCAAATGCCGATAATCCGCCCAAGGACATACCGCAATACACCCAATCCTGATGGGTATCGGATACATTGAATTCTTCCTTTAGAAAAGGAATGAATTCTTCGATGACGAATTTCGTATAGGATGCCGCTCGTTTGCCCCTATTCTTGAAATCGGGTATGCCGCTCACCCCATACTCGTTCATTCTATCTTCGTTACAGGCTATCCCAACGTAACAAAAAGGACGTATGGTGCTATCTGCAAAAGCTCTTTTCAAGGTTTTCTCCAAGTTCATGCCTTGGTAATCTTGGCCATCGTTCATTAACAGTAGGGGAAAGGATGTTTCACTTTTTTTGTAATTTCCGGGAGCTACAAATCGGAATTGGACTTTTCTGTTCAAATTCTTGGAAAGAAAATGACCTTTTGCACTAATAAAATCAATCTGAAAACCCATAGTTGCAGCTTAGCGAGTGCAAGTATAACGATTAGTAAAAAATAAAATTTGTAATGTCAAAAAATAAATTACTTTTGCGCCCCTTAAATGGTTGAGTGCTAATCATTTTGGATAAATTTATATTATGGCAAAGATTGAACACATACCCTATTATTCCAATACGCTTGGCCGCAATATTATGGTCGAAGTTACGGGGCATTGGGGCCACCCTATTTTAATGTTTCCATCCTCAGGCGGGCAATACACCCAAAACTCGGATTTTGGGTTGAATGCATCGGTCATGCACTTGGTAGAAGAGGGCCGTGTGAAACTTTATAACGTGGAGACCATAGACATGATGTCCTTCTACAATGACGATATGAACTCGGAGACCAAGATCCATAATTATGAATTGTACATGCAATTTTTACAGAACGAATTCATTCCGTATATTCAAAGGGAATGCAATACGCATAGGATTGCGGTTTCCGGGGTAAGTTTCGGTGGTTTTCATGCCGCGAATACCGCTTTTCGCTTTCCAGACGTAATTTCACATTTGATCGCTATGAGTGCCGCGTTCAATATTCGCAACATGGCCCCGCTTTCCGAGGATATGCGCATCTATTTTAATTGTCCTGACGAGTACGTGCAAAACGAAGAAGGATGGAAATACAACCACATGCAGCTAGTATTGGGCACTTCGGATTGGGATATTTGCAGGGCTAAGAACCTGCACATGTCCGGCATCCTAAACGCTAAGGGAATTGAACATTGGTACGATGAAAAAAAATGGCAAGATCATGACTGGCCTTTGTGGAAAATGATGTTTCCGGAATATTTAGGCAAGTATTTCTAATAACTTTCTTTATTGACAAAGTCGAAAAAGATTTGTTAGAAGCTTAAATTATATTGAATGAATAAGAAATCGATTGGATTTAGAATACTATCAATTATCAGTATGACACTTCTGACATTGGTTACAACAGAAAGTTGTGAAAAGGATGAATGTACAAGAATTGACAAAATTGGAGGAGGCCTTCTGCCGGAACAAGAGATAGAAGTTCCCTGTGATTTTCCTGAAGCGGAACCATTGGGAAAAATAAACGAAAATATTAATGGCGTAAACGCCAAAAACTAAAACATAAAATAGAATGGCAAAAAAAGTAGGTATATTATTTGGAATGGAAGACACATTTCCATGGGCATTTATAGATAGGGTAAATCAATTGGGGAACGGCGAAGTTGTGGCCGAACCCGTTCAGATCGATAAATTGCAGCAAGGCATCGATTATGGTTACAGCGTAATCTTTGATCGTATTTCTCAGGAAGTCCCTTTTTACAGGGCGTATTTAAAAAATGCCTCCTTAATGGGAACGGCGGTGATCAACAATCCTTTTTGGTGGAGTGCGGACGAAAAGTTCTTTAACAACTGTTTGGCCATGGAATTGGGAGTACCGGTTCCGAACACCATTTTATTGCCTTCAAAAGAAAGACCGGACAACACCACCGAAAAGTCTTTCCGCAATTTAAAAGCGCCTTTAGATTGGGATTATATTTTTAATTACATCGGGTTTCCTGCTTATATGAAACCTCACGATGGTGGCGGATGGAAGAATGTTTACAAAGTGGACAATGCGGACCATCTGTTTGAGTGTTTGGAGGACACGGGCCAATTGGTCATGATGCTGCAGGAGGAAATCGTTTTTGATGACTATTACCGCGTTTACTGTTTGGGTCAGAAATATGTGCATATTATGCCCTACGAGCCTAGAAACGAGTTTCATGCACGTTATGCTACCGAACCCAAGACTACAGGTGCGGAGCATACTAAATTGATGAAAACGATTACAGATTATACACTAAAATTAAATAAGGCTTTAGGCTATGATTTTAATACGGTAGAGTTCGCTATACGTAATGGTATTCCTTATGCTATCGATTTTTGTAACCCTGCACCGGATGCGGATATCCATTCCGTGGGACAAGAAAACTTTGATTGGATCGTAGAACATTCAGCCAAATTGGCTATCGAAAAGGGAAAAGCGCACAAACCGAAGAAGAACAATACTTCTTGGGGGACTTTTCTTAAGAACGCATCTACTCCTCCTGTAAAACCAGCGGCGAAGAAGGTTACCTTAAAGACAGCCGCTGAAGCCAAGAAATCAGCTGCAAAAAAGACAACCACGGCTACTGCTAAAAAAACAACTCCGACCGCCAAAAAGGCCGCGGCATCTAAAACTACTACGGCTTCAAAAAAACCAGCTACCAAGAAGGCAGTTGCGGTTAAAAAAGCACCGGCAAAAGGAGCTCCTGCTAAGAAAACGGCAACAAAGACGAAGTCAGCAGTTAAAAAATCAAAATAAGAGTAACCGAAAAGCAAGCCAAGTATGCACAAGTTCACCCTGGGAATAGAAGAGGAGTTTCAAATCTTGGATAGCGATAGCTTAAAGCTTCATTCCCAGATGTCAAAGATTATTGACGGGGGTAAAGTTTTTTTAAAGGAGCGGATAAAGGAGGAGATGCACCAGTCCATGGTGGAGATGGGGACCAATATTTGCGAGAATATCAATCAGGCCCGGGACGAGGTATCTTACCTAAGGCAGCAAATCCTGGAGTTGGCATCCAAAGAGGACCTAAAAGTAGCTGCAGCTGGGACACACCCGTTTTCACATTGGAGCGAACAGTTGATTACGCCCAACCCGCGGTACGACCAGCTTATTGCCGAAATGAAAGATGTGGCGCGCTCCAACCTCATCTTT
>CAJQMW010000531.1 GCA_905479535.1 uncultured Maribacter sp.
TGGAAAAGGAATTTTACCGGATGTTTACGTTCAAAAAACAGTTCAAGGAATAAAGGAAGGTAGGGATGAATTTCTTGAAAAAGCAATAGAATTAGTGCAATAAAAAATCCGCTAATAACAATGCCCCCCTATAAAAAACCATATTCCAATTCTTAAAACTATAATTACCCTAAGCTTCTGTTGAGTTCCTTAAAAGGAACTTTTTATGGAAATTATAGTACTCAACAAAAAAGAACCTGAAGGCCATCAAATAATTTAATGGAATTTATTGCAGAAGTTTTCCGTCCTCCCCCAAATCTTTCCATAACCTGCGCGTGGATCCTACAGAGTTTCTTTAGCGTCCCGACAGGTAAGCGTAAAGAAGAAACTTTGTAGGGCGCAACCACACGATTGCTCGGTGCACCATACTTCTTCTCCCCCTATCCACAAAAAAGCGCCCTTTAGGGGGCAAAATTCCATGACCGTATCGCATCTTTAAATCTACATCGAAATCCCTCTGCTCCTATATTTTGTAAAATCCGTAAACTCGTCCTTGAAACCGTTGAACATTTCTTCTTCTTTATAGCTACTGCCTCCCAACAGATTATCAAGGGCATAAACTCCCTTTCGCAGCAGACGAGCCTGTTTTCTATCAATTTGCTTTTGGGAAACAAAACCTAGGGCTTGCTTCAACCCGTTCTGCATATGGTGTTCTACTATTTGCAATGGGAGATTTGGCCTTACCCCGTCCAACACGAAGAGATAGGCCGCCTTCTTATATTGCCCGGTCTCCACCAAATGACCGGCCCAAAGACTTTTTAAAGTATCTCGTCCGGATAATTCGATGTTCTCCAAGATTTTGGTTTGCCCATCCAAAACCGTATTCAAGTCGGTCGATGATTCCAAATAGACCTGCATTTTGGGCGCGACCGGAACGCTTACCGGATACTTGGAATACATCGAACCGAGACATAGCCTTCCTTCCTTACTTTCGAAATAAAAACCCCTGGCATTGAAAAACTGTATGCAATCTTTCGGGGATTTCTCGAAGGATACCTGTTTGCCCTCCGCATATTGGCAATAGGATTTAAGGCTCATTCGTTCTAGTCGTTCCCTATATTTTCGGGCCATTGCCGCATAGAGGTTCGGGAACATCAACGGCAGGAATATCGCCGTCGGGCTTGGACGGATTTCTTTTTCCGGTTTGTCGTTCAGAAGCCCGTCCAGTATTTTTTCGTTTTCCCGAATAAAGCTGGGGGAAGCATAAAAATCGATTTGTTCTGGAAACAGCATCTTTCCTATATCCAGTTTTACCTGATGCTTATAGGAATTTGCATAGCATAGATTGTCCCCGTTCGGTCTGGTGCCAAGACTGTGCATCAGCTCAAATAGCACTCTCTTTTGTTTGGGTGTTTCGAACAAATGCTTGCCGATGGCCTGCTTGATCAGTTCGGCTTTCTTGTTCAGCTCTTTTTCTTCCCTGACCGATTCAGATATAAATAATTTGTCCTTTAAAATATCGTACTGTTCCTGTAGCATATTGCCCATTCTTCTGTTATCGATATGCAGGTACTTTTTTAGAAATAGAAAACGTTCCGATCTTGTTATTTCCTTGACCAATGGTTTTACACTTAGCCTATCGATATGTTCGGAGAAAAGTAGCTTTCTTCCCGAATTTTGATAGGTCTCTTCATAGGCTTCCTTGATGCACTTTTGAAGCTCCAGTTTCAGCTGTTTACTTTCTGCATCCATCTCGGTGTTTTCGGTCTTGAACTTTTCGAGGTTCTTTCGGATTCCGATACGGGGCACTATTTCTTTGGCCTTCAGGACATAGCCCGATTTGTCATAAATGATAAAATCCACTGGGTTTTCTTGCTCATCATATTCTATTTTGCAATCCAGTTTTTGATAGGATTCCAAGATATCAGGAAGATCCTCTGGGTCTATAGTCTTAAAAAGTTCGTAGGTGGTATCCAATTGTTTCTCCAGCCGCTTTTTGACCATCGGCAACAGTTTTGAGCTTTGGTTCTGCTCGAAGACCTTCTGCAATTTTGGGCCGCTTAATTGGGGATGGACGGTGTAGCCGTTGATGAACCTTGACCTGTAGCCATCTTTTATGGCAACACCATAGGATACCCCTACCCTGCCATTTCGCTCGACCGTCCTTAGTTCGATGTGATGTTCTTTGAGGTGTGCGGCCAGTTCTGTAAAACTGCGCACCTTGTATTTTTGCAGGGCGATGTTCGTGATGTCCTGTATATAGAACCTGACCCCGTTAATGTCCCTGTTCCTGAATTCGGGCATCTCGTATTTTGGAAGTTCCCTCGTCTGCTTTGTATCGGGCGATGGGGAAAGTTCGAATTCTTTTTCAAGATATTTCTGAGTGGCTATGCTCCTTCGTATATCATTCGAGAGGTTTATCTGTAAACAGTCTTCCTGTATGGTGGAGGAGACGATATGCACATGCTCGTGCTTGGTATCGTGATGTCTTATGACCACATAGGGCTTTTCGCCATAGCCCATATGGTTCATATAATTTTTGGAGAGTTCGAAAAAGTCGGTGTCGTTCAGGTGCTCGCCTCGGGGAAGGTTCAATGAGATGTGTGCGTATCGCTTTTCGGAATCGTGACGATTGCCAAGATGGTACAGCACCCTACCGAAAAACTTCATGTCGGTATCGATATCGGAATACGTATTCTGGAAACCGAGTATGGTGCTTTGGGATTTGCCCGTTACATAGTTCAGTACGCCCTGAACATTTTCCCGATAAAGGATCCTAGCTATCATTCTTGGCTTTTGGCGTTTATGGTTTCTATCAGTTCGAGCATGAGTTCGCTGGCCTTTTGCACTTCACTTATGAGGTTCGAATTCGGGCTTCGTATGTTCTTATAATTTGCCACCTTGACGAGTTGGTTGATGTTGGTGCCTATCTTGTTGATCTGGTAACTGAGGTTGGAGATACCATCGGGAATATGTTTTTCCTTTACTGTTTCTTTGTTCAGGATCAGCTTTCTGAGGAAGGGGCCGACCGTTCCCCTTTTCCCGAAATCAAGATTGTAGGATTTCAATATGGACTTGACTTTTTCCAGTTCCGTACCGTTGAACCTTAGCGTTATAGCATGCATC
>CAJQMW010000532.1 GCA_905479535.1 uncultured Maribacter sp.
TTGAAGAGCCGTGTGAGGGGAGACTTTCAAGCACGGTTCTGTGAGAGGCTTGGGGTGAAATTCCCCTTGTCTACTCGATGCCTCACCGTTTCAATTAATTAGACAACAGAAAATAAAAGGTTTTAATTTAAATTTATCTGATTACCTAAAAAAAAGAAATGGTGTACATTAAAAAGCATTATACTAATTTTTGCACTAACCGTGGTAACACTTCATAAAAACTATATTTTGATGTACAAACTCCACCCCATGAAGCTATTTTTATTGTTTCCTTTAGTTGTTTCATTGGTGAGTTGTACCGATAAATATGATAAATACAAAAAAACACCGGAGTATATTACAGAGGCATCTGCTTTGGATTCGGTTTACTATAAAGCTTATGACGAAACCTTAAAGATATGGGACGTCTCTTTCGAAGAACTATATATTACCACCACCAACGGTATAGCACACGTTATTGTAAGTGGCCCTAAGAACGGCGAGCCGTTTGTACTACTGCATGGAATGAATGCTAGTTCCACCATGTGGTACCCAAATATTGAATCGCTTAGCAAAGACCACCGAGTTTTTGCTATTGATTTTATTCTAGAACCGGGAAAATCTCATTTGTACAATGATATTGAAAGTGTAGAAGAAGTCATCGATTGGTATAAGGAAGTTTTATTTGTTTTGGAGCTGGATAGCTTTCATGTCATCGGTGCGTCTCGAGGCGGATGGTTGGCCGTTAAGCTTGCTCTTACTAATCAGGAAAAGATAAAAAGCTTAATACTGTTGAGTCCGGCGCAAACCTTTACATGGATCAAGCCGAGCATGGATTTGTTCAAGAATATTGCTACGCTACTTTCTTCCAAGGAAAAACAAATTGCGCAGAGTTTAGAAAGCATGTCCAGCGATGTAGCCAATATTAGCGATGTATACCTAAAACAATATAAAATAGGCCTGGAAAAAGATTTTGATAACAAATTTGTAACCAGCATGCAGCCTTTTTCTAATAAAGAAATAAAATCACTACACATGCCTGTTTTAGTATTAATTGGCGATCATGATATGATCAATGAAAGAAGAACGGTCGAAATTGCTAAGATGCTATCAAAAGGGAAAGGTGAAGTGATACAAAATGCTGGACATTTTTTATCTATTGATCAAGCAGAAACAGTGAACAAAAAAATGCTGGACTTTTTAGAACAACAATAGATTCAAGAGGAAAGGCGTTCAACAAACTTTTTAAAATCAACAAGCTTTTGTAAGCCTAGAGCTGAATCCCAATAGTTCTTTGGACTTGGATTTTTCACCCACATGTAGGCAGGTAGAGTAGCTAAGTTTGTTGCTCTCTATTGCTCTCACTATCATCTGCTAGTTTCTCCAAGGTACACAATAGTATCTATAGCTGGGGCCTGTCCGTTTTTATCTTAGAATTATTGCAATTGCTTGAATATTATTATCTTCCAGTCGCAGTTCCCCTATAATTTTCAATAAATGGAGAAATATTCAAAACTGCACCTATGGATGCTTGGCATCCTGCTTCTCGTTCAAATTAGCATCTTCAACTATTACTGGCCTAGCTTTAGCACCGAATCCTGGGAATTTCATATTCACTACTGGCTGGTTTCAGCCTGGTTCATTTTTTTAATTATTCAACCCTACTTGGCGGTCAATGGCAAAATAGAAAAGCATAGAACCAACGGAATCATAGGCTTCCTAATCGCTGGAGGGGCAATTTTCACAGGTTTTAGCTTATTGGACTATCCTTTGCGACTTATTGAAAATATGACTCAGGACAGACCAGGCCCACCAATAGCCTTCTATTATGGAACCCTGATTGTTGAATTTGTTTTAATGGTAGCGTTCACCTATGCCATCATTAAAGGAATCATACATAGAAAAAATTTAAAGGAGCATTCTTGGTGGTTGATTGCCAGTGCTTTTTATATGATGATGCCCGCTGTAGGTAGAGGAATGATTGTTTTTTGGAGGGCAACACTTCCACCAGAAAAACTTAACCCTTTATTGATTACCCTTTCCGCAGAGCTCATCTATATTCCCTTGTTCCTATTGTTCGCCCATAAATTTGGTAAAATTAAACACCAAGCTACCCTAATAGGTCTCTTATTGGTATTAATGCGTGTTTTAAGATTCCCAATGGGTTCTTCAGAAACGGTACAAGAATTTTTAAAGGCGATAATTCAGTATTAACCTTAACCATTTAGACATGAGAAAACATATACTATTAATAATCAGCTCTTGGTTACTAACATTGTGCTCGATTTACGCCCAAACAGATTGGATTGACCGTACCAAACACGAAGGATTAAAAAAATTAGAAGTAACGGACAAATTTGAGGTGTATACTGTGGAGGTTGACCAGACGAATTTGGCAAGAACTATTCAAATCTTAGAAGAAGGTAAGGTGTATTTAGATTCAACTTTAGGGAAAAAGTTGGACTTTGCCGTCCTATTTGTGGACAACCAGAACTGGAACACCTATGCTTTTACTGGGCCTCCAGGAATGCCACAGGCTTACTA
>CAJQMW010000533.1 GCA_905479535.1 uncultured Maribacter sp.
TTCCCGTTTCTTACGGATTTTTTCGTCCAAGGTCTCATCGAACTCAATGGTATCTTTAGGATTCTCGATGATTTCGGCGTAGCCCTTGATTTTGTAAGGCACGTTCGCATACACGAATACATTATGATCAAAGTATGTGGAAAGTTTTCCAGGAGCCTGCTCCTCTATAAATTCCAAAAACTTAAGTAGATAGATAATTTGATGGTCTCCCCAGTACCCGATATAAGACCAAGGGTCATCTTCCTCGATTACCTCCCAATCGAAACCGTCTTTTGTAACCCGATACGGGTTATAGCCATCAAACGTAGAGGCATTCAAGAATTTATGGATCATACTCTCCGTGAAATCTGGAAAAGAATAGGACAGGGCCTCCCAATTCTGAAAAATATCGCGCCAGTTCCCTTCATAATCCAACACCTTTGAGCCGTCTTCTTCGTTTTTTGTATTGATTGAGAACCGATTCCATGGCCTGCTTGGATCTCCGTGTCGACGACTGAATTTCAACGGCATATATTCCATGGCAAGACGCCTAAAATTACTGTCGCTCACTTTTTTGCCGAGATTTCTTAAATGACCCAAAGAAAACGTTTCGGGGAATTGCTCGATAATTTTAGTACAGTCCTCAAAGGTCTCTTGGTTTGCCTTTTGCAGATAATTCTTAAAATCCCATTTTTCGATTTGGTAATTGTTATCGAAGATTCCGCCCCTCATGATATTGAAAAGGGTATTGGAAAAATGACGGTTATCCCTGAAATTATCGGCAGTGGATTGCAGTCCGTCAGCAGCAGCAGTAAGTTGTATCAAGTTTTTGGTGCCTTCCCCAATACTCTCTACAACCTTCTGTCTTAAATCCAAATCCTTGGTTATTGAAGAAGTAATAGTCGCAACGTTGGAATGATCCTGATTTATATTCGCCACAATCATCCATTCTTCCTCTTCCGATGAAGATAGCGTTATGGTCGCGTTTACGAAATAAGCGCCTTTTTCTGCACGGACATCGGTTTCTTCATGTACGGTTTTGCCCTTTCTAAAATCTGAAAGCTGCATGGAGGAGACCAAGTGTTTTGTGTTCTCCAATCCCAAAGAATAAGCGGTGGTAGCCTTTAAGGCTTCACTAGGTTCCGCCTTATCAACGATAATGGCACTCAAAGCAAATATCCCCAAGCCAGTTTTTGAATCCAATTCGTTTTTCTTGTAGGCATCTACGAGATTACTGGACTGGTTCTGAAGATCACTCCCCACACCATAGGGAACGATATTCTGTATCCCATCCAATAACGAGACCTTGAGATTTGTATCGGAATGGTTGAGTAACTTTGATATTTTGACAAATCCGTAGGTGTCACTATTGTTCCATTGGTACCTGAAGGTAAGGCCTAAATCATGATTTACCTCTTCGAACAGGATTCGGTTACCGTAACTGTTTTTATAGAGATTACGCCGAGTATCATATATGTTCTCATTTCTTATAGAAAAAGGTTCCCATAGACTTTTCCGTTGCCCATTATCGACAATAAAGATGCTCTTGCTTCCGGTAATTTCGGCAGACTCCGTAATTTTATCATCGGTATAATATGGAAACAGCGCATGTTCCGCATTTTTTCTCCCTGCTGATAATCCTCCGTTGCTTGAAATGAACATCCAATGGTCCGAGTCACTTACGATACTCATAAAAAAGGGCCGCATGCGGTCATAGTAGGAAATCTTGTAATAATTTTCATTCCCTAAGCGAACTAGCTCTCCTTTAATATCCTTTTGGATAGTCTTAATTTTTGAGTTGCCTATATAGATGTCTTTAGCTAACATTAATTGATTTTTGGTTGATGTAACAGTTGAAAAAGGCTAGCAATATATTATTTTTATTGCTAACCCTTTTTTCTATTTAGTCTTTATTTTGTCTATCAGCAGTGCAAATTTTACTTTACACTTATAAATAAACACTATTTTTACAGGCCCTATTGTGCAACCATAGAAACATTATCTACGTTAATGGTTCCTGTGCACGTTCCCGCACCTCCACAAACTAATTCCAATAATAAGGATACGCCGCCATCTACATTCCCAGCTGTGGTAAATGTATATGTCCTTGTTACCCAACTTGTTGTTACGCTAGCATCACCAGCTACCAAAACATGTTGTACGGCTGGTAATCCTGAACCTTCGGCTGTCTCAGAAAATGCAAATGCTTGAAAAACCGCTCCATCTGCCGGCACGTCAGAAGAACTTGCCTGAATATCAAACTCAACAACATAAGTTGTATTCGGTTGGATTGTACCTACTCCAAATCTTTCCTGTTTTAAAGCGGGGTTGCTCGTTGGTGTAGTTGTAATCTGACCGGAATTACTTCCTCCATTACTAACTGTTGTTGAAATTGTAACTGCACCACCGTTATTAATTAGTTCCCAACATCCCGCATTTTGCTCAAAACCACCATCGGTAATAAATTCCCCAGCTGCAGGTGGAGTACACGTTCCACCGCCATCGGCTGTGTAGAAAAATACGTTGTCCACAAAAATGTTAGCCTCTACCCCGTCACCAAGAACGTCAAAGATAATCTGGTTGATAGTTGGATCGTCAGGCAAAGGTCCCTCACTGCCGAGGGAAGGCACTAAATCGGCAAGGGCAACATCGATGGTGTTCCATTGACCACCTGTCAAGTTCACCTCTACATCCTCCCTGGAAACGGGATCGGTAAAGGAAATGAGACCGGCCCTGAACGAAACATCCCCGGCCACCCAAATATCCATACTGAAGTTGGTCCTGCCGTCAAAACCCGTATCGTTTTGGAGCCCCACGAAATTGGTGCCGGCATAGCTCCATACGTCGTCACCAGCAACTTGGATCTCGGAGAAGGTGGCCCCGCCATCGTTGCCAAATGCCCTAGGGTTCGTACCATCTGCATTGGTATAGGAATTGCTGAACACCGAAGTCACGTTCGCGGCATCTTGGGTCGGTGCCGGCGCTGCCATTGTTGGTTCTGTGGGCGTTCCACCGCCAGAACCAGCAGCTTCCAATCGAATGTCATCTATATAGTAAGTACCCCCTTCAGCTATAGGCTCCGTAATACCGTCTG
>CAJQMW010000534.1 GCA_905479535.1 uncultured Maribacter sp.
AAAGTAGAAATTGCCAAAAGTTTTGATATGGGAAAAGAAAAAATAGAATTTTCTGCAAAATCCCTACGTTTTGATATTATCCTTTTGGATATTCAATTGTTTCCGTCGGAGTCTAAGGACCCCAGGAGCGGAGTAGATTTGGGGTTATTAGCCAGAAAAGTTGTACCCAACTCCAAAATTGTATTCATGTCCTCATTTAGCGACAACTACCGCATCAACAATATTTTCCAAACCGTGGACCCCGAGGGCTATATGGTGAAATCAGAGATCGATGAACTTTCCTTAAAAGCCATGGTAGAAACGGTTGTTAGGCAACCGCCCTACTATACGGCCGGAGCATTGGCGGCCATTAGAAGAAGGATGTCCAATGATATTATACTGGATAAGCAAGACGAGAAAATATTGTACCACCTCCATAAAGGTGTAAATACCCGAGACATTGCGCCACTAATTGCTTCTACCAATACCACGGTGGAAACACGGAAAAGACAATTAAAGTCCATCTTTGGTATAAAGAACGGTAATGACATGGCACTGATCGAACAGGCTAAAAAGAGGGGGTTTTTGTAGTACTTTTCTTAATAATTTAGATTACTTTGTAAAACATTGATTATCAGTTACTTAATCTGATAAATTTCATTTTATAATAATATCCTCCGAATTTCTAAGGTTTTCCTAGTATCATAAAATAGACCATAAACCTATCTTTAGTCATACAAATGATAAAATTTAGTCATTTATGCGTTTAGATTTTGGCGGTTACAAGCTTTCACAGCTAACCACTTTGGATTCGTCATCAGGTGTTTTGGGATTGGATGAATTTCTTAAATCCCTACAACGAAACTATTTTTCCAATATTCATATAAGAAAATATAGTTCGGCTGAAAATAAGATGAACATGGCCTTGGATATGATCTGTCCCATAAGCCTATTAGAAATGTTAGGCCATTTTAATAAAGGAAGATGGGGTCAAGATTCTAAAGGAAACTCCCTTCTAAAGGAAAGCTTTAAGGCACTCTGCATAGAGAACAAAACCAATTATTTGGATATTGAAGAGCTAACGCTTTTTTTTAACGATACCAGTATTGTTATAAAACGACTCTACAATCGCAGTATTCCCGAACAATTGGATAATATCTTGACGGAGATTGCCAATCACTATGTGTTCTTTACCAAAGGATTAACAGAGAGGCCTTACGAAATATTTGTTCCTGTTTTCGAAGATAAACTAAACAATGTTTCTAATGTATCCCAAGAGAAACAAATCGCACAACAAATCCCTAAAACCTACTTCGAATATTGGGGTATCTATTTGGATTCAGAGGACGAAGCACTAATTTATGATTTGAGCAAAAACTCTTTCATTCCTGCCGATCTTGATTTCTATATGTTGGAAGACTAGGCTTTTGCCAACATTGAGTTGAAAATAGGTCGGCTCCCCATCATTTTATTTACCGCTGCCTTCACCTCAGAAAGAACAGTATTATCCTCTGGATGAAGTAGTACCCTATCCACTAAAGAAACAATAGTTTCCATATCATTTTCCATTAGACCCCTTGTGGTTATAGCGGCGGTGCCAAAACGTATTCCGGAGGTTACGAACGGCGACTTATCATCAAAAGGAACCATATTTTTATTAGCGGTAATATCTGCCAAAACCAAGGCCTTTTCAGCATCTTTCCCAGAAATGTCCTTATTTCTTAGATCAATCAACATCATATGGTTGTCGGTACCTCCTGATATTAAATTATAATCCCTGGCTACAAATGCTTGGGCCATGGCATGGGCGTTTTTCTTTACCTGAACCATATATTGCCTAAACTCCTCTGTCAACGCCTCACCGAACGCTATGGCTTTGGCAGCGATAATATGTTCTAGCGGCCCACCTTGATTTCCAGGAAAAACGGCTAAATCCAATAAAGCGGACATTTTTCTTAAAGTTCCATTTTTTAACTTGATACCGAATGGATTGTCAAAATCCTTACCCATAAGTATAAGCCCTCCCCTTGGGCCTCTTAACGTTTTATGGGTAGTTGTGGTGACGATATGGCAATGAGGAATAGGATCGTTCAACAGTCCCTTGGCTATAAGGCCGGAAGGATGGGAAATATCCGCCAACAATAGTGCATCGACGCTATCCGCGATAGCCCTGAATTTTTCAAAATCCATATCTCGGGAATAAGCGGATGCCCCGGCAATAATAAGTTTTGGATTTTCCCTAGTCGCAATTTCCTGAATTTTATCGTAATCAAGTCTCCCCGTCTTTTCGTCCACCCCATAAAAAACAGGAGTATACAACCTGCCGGAAAAATTGACGGGGGATCCGTGCGTCAAATGCCCTCCATGCGATAAATCAAAACCCAGAATGGTGTCCCCGGGCTGTAGACAAGCGTGGTAAACGGAGGCGTTAGCCTGAGAACCGGAATGTGGCTGTACATTGGCATATTCCGCTCCGAATAACTCCTTAGCTCTATCTATGGCCAATTGCTCAATTTTATCCACGACCTCACAACCACCATAATATCTTTTTCCAGGATACCCTTCAGCATACTTATTGGTCAAAACAGAACCGGCTGCTTCCATCACTTGAGGACTTGTAAAATTCTCCGAAGCGATTAATTCAATCCCATTAATCTGTCGTTGTCTTTCTTCTTCAATTAGTTCAAAAATCCTAGAATCCCTTTCCATTTTGTATCGTATTATATATAAGTTGTAAAAGTACGAAGAGCCTTCAATTCCAACTAAAAAAAATTCGCTATCCAAGAAATTTTTATCAAACAGAAGTTAACAAATGCCTCTACCAAACAGTTCCAAGCTAAAATATCAGATTTTTTGTAACAACTGTATTACATCCGATTTACACTATTCTTTAACCTTTAACGTTATAATCAAAACCATTTATGGCACGGCAATTGAAAAGTACACCTACAAACCATAAAAATCAAGTCATGAAAAAAATTCTACTTTATAGCGTGTTAATCGTCTTATGCTCTTGTAGTGGAGTTAAGAAGACACAGGAAGCCCTAAATTCCGGAAATTATGAAACGGCCATTAACAAAGCCATTGTAAATATTGCAGAAAATAAGCGTAAAAAAAGCAATCAGCCTTATATAGTTTTGTTGGAGGAAGGATTTAAGAAAAACTCGGAGCGAGAGCTTCAGCATATAAAATTTCTTAAAAAAGATGGAAATCCAGCGAACTATGAGGAAATATACGAAGCATACGGCAGGTTAAAATCCATTCAACAAAGAATTAGACCTTTATTGCCCCTGTACATAGAAGACGAGGGTAGAAACGCAAGGTTCGACTTCAACAATTACGATGAAGGCATTTTAAGTGCTAAAA
>CAJQMW010000535.1 GCA_905479535.1 uncultured Maribacter sp.
GCCAAACTTCAGTTTATGGAAAAGAGTGCCCGAGGTGGTGGATTCATCAAACCCACATTTACTGCACCTTCGGCTCGCCGGTTGCTTTCCCTTTATGTACTTATCTGATGAGCAGCGTTTGCAATTATAACCATCCGCCCACTTGAGTTCTGCCAAAAATTCGTAACAGTCCTTCTTGCCGGTAAACCTATCCTTAAACACCTGTCTGTCAAGCTCTTTTAATATCTTCATCGTCTTTGATTTTAACGATAATCTACAAAATAATATGCTCATATACAACTATTTGAGAACTAAATGGGTAACCCTATAAATTATTTCAAATTTTTAGTTTAAGATATATCCCAAGTGTTTATACGCAATAGTACCAGTAAATGCGGAATCAGTGGAAAACACCTCCCTCAATCCCTCCTTATTAGGAGAGAAGCTAATTTCCCCTCTAAAAAGAGGGGACTAAGGGGTGTGTAATGGCGAAGATGCTCCATTTTGGGTCTACAGGTAAAATACTATGGAATCATTATTCAATAAAAAATCCGTAATCCTTTTGTTGAGGATTACGGATTTTTATTTTATCTAATAGAACTCGTCTTGAGTTCATAGCTACCTTACATAGCACCCCACTCCTTCAAAGAATCGGTATTCATTTTTACGTAATCATCATTTCCTGCCTCTTTTGCAGCGGCTAGCGATTTCTTTGCTGCCTCAATAGCTGCCTTTTTATCGCCCGCCTTTGCAAGAATCAAAGACTGTTGCCGCAATTGCCAGAAAGCTGGTTTTTCGGTCATTTGCATAGCTTTGTCCATCCATTCCTTAGCCTTGTTAATATCTTTTCCTTCACTAGCATAATAGACGGCAGCGGTGTAATAATCCCCGGCTGTAGGACCGCCCAAGGCCCTATCAATACTCTTCATAACCGTAGCATCTGCCGGCACTCCAAAGGGAACTGCCACATAGGTGTTCTCCCATATGACCCCCAAATTGGCACCACTACTCTTTACATCGTCAATCGTAATCGTGAAGGTTTCAACGGGCATTTCCATGGCATATACCGGTACGGTAGCTTTGGCTGCGATCTTGGATTCTTCCCAATCACTTGGAGTTCCACCACCCTCAGTGTCCGTATAGAAAAATACCTCCCAATTTTTTTCACCGGGTTTGGTGAATATGGAATAGGTACCTGCTTCTACTGGCTGTCCAGCAATAGTTACATCAGTATCAAAACTGATCTTGGTATAGGCATTTGCTCCCGTTCTCCATAATTTTCCATAAGGAACCAAATCTCCAAAAACGGTTCTACCACGCATGGAAGGTCGAGAATAGTCCACCATAACCTCTGTCAAGCCAACAGTTTGCATCAATTTTGAAGCCGGACTGGGCGCAGGTGTATTGATCTGTGCCTCTAGGGAAAGTGAGGCCACAATAGCTAAAAGAAAAAGTACTACTTTATTCATCTTTATTTTAATTTAAAGTTCAAACAAAACTAAATATAAACCCTAGTCTGAATTGTTAAGGAAGTATTAAATAAACCATGTTGGCAAACTTATCATTTTTAAGGGTTTATGTGGAATATTGACGGATATGTTTGAATCAAACCGATACGTATATCCCTATCGCTTTATGAAATATCCAAAGGCGCAACTAAAAAACAGATAGTATGTTCTCTAATATTTTATTTTTTGTTTAACTATTTATATTTTTTGTTAAACGAAAATGGATTTATATTTGTTCAAAATCGGTACATGAAATTATACCAACTTCATTCAAAGCAAGCATTACCTATGTCCAAAGAGAAGGCTTGGGACTTTTTATCGGACCCTGCCAATTTAAAAATCATTACCCCGGACCATATGGGGTTCAATATTCTTTCTGGCACTGACAGGGCAATGTTTCCAGGGCAAATTATACAATATAAGGTTAACCCTTTTCCGGGCTACACTACAAAATGGGTAACTGAAATCACCCATGTAAGCGAGGGGGAATATTTTGTTGATGAACAGCGTTTTGGCCCTTATGCACTTTGGCACCACAAACATTTTATAAAGGAAATTGATGGTGGGGTAGAAATGGAAGATATCATTGACTATAAAATTCCTTTTGGTTGGTTAGGCCAATTGGCACATCCTTTAATCGTAAAAAATCAATTGAAGAAAATTTTTAGCTACCGAGAAGAAAAATTAACAGAGCTGTTTGGAAAACTCGATGGAATACCCACCGAACTCATCTTAAAATCAATATAAATGAAGAATATTTTACTCATTGGAGGCTCACAGGGAATTGGCCTTACCATAATTGAACAATTAAAGGAAACCCATACACTATTCGTTGCTTCAAGGAGCAATGATTCCCTAAACCATGAAAACATAACACATTTGCCATTTGATGTGACAAAGGATGATTTGGACTTATCCAAAATACCAGAGGAACTAGATGGCTTTGTTTATTGCCCGGGCTCCATTAATTTAAAACCCTTCAAAATGATGAGCATGGACACCTTTATGGAAGACATGCAACTGAACTTCTTTTGTTTGGTGAAGGTCGTCAAGGATATTATCGGGAGAATGTCCAATGGTTCCAGTATGGTTTTCTTCAGCACGGTTGCCGTAGGAACAGGAATGCCGTTTCATACCAGTGTAGCGGCCGCCAAAGGAGCTATAGAAGGTTTTGCTAAATCCATGGCAGCCGAATATGCACCTAAAACAAGGATTAACGTTATTGCGCCTTCCCTTGTCGATACCCCATTAGCAGGCAGGTTATTGAACAATGATAAAAAACGAGAGGCCATGGGGGACAGACATCCTATGAAACGAGTGGGTAACACCGACGATATCGCTAATATTGCTGTATTTTTATTGAGTGGTAACAGTTCGTGGATGACCGGACAAATAATTGGAGTAGATGGTGGCCTGTCCACACTAAACGTAAGTTAAATGAGTAGCAA
>CAJQMW010000536.1 GCA_905479535.1 uncultured Maribacter sp.
CTTCTCGGATACTACCTACGACCGTCTCCATCAACTGCCCCTGAACATTGAACAACAAGGTATCCCCTACCACTACCCTAGCATCCCCGGCAACATTATCAGACAAGGAAATTGGGATGGGTTTGTTGACATCCACCTCAGCGTCCCAAGTACCTGAAATCAATTTCTCGGAAGCGATTAAGGAATCTCTATATGTTACCCGAAACTCGTGACTAAGAATCCATTTATTGACCCGAGAGGTAGTATCCAAACGGATATCGTTTACGCTGCGGTCCTTAATCTTTTGCAGGCGCATGGTAATAATAGGAATGTTATTGAGTATCGGTAAACCCTTTGGCGTAATCGTATTCGCTACGTCCTCCTTCTGTTGTGTCTGGATATCGAACATGATGATGTTCGGACTCTTTTCGTTCGATTCAATCTGCGCCTTGGCGAGTAAGAAGTCCTTCGTAAAATACAGCGTGCTGATCAGGAACGTGCCAATACCTATGGCCAGAATAAGGACAGCGGTCTGATTGTTCGGTCTAAAGAGGTTCAATAAGCTCTGCCGTGCTGTAAAACTCCATGATTTTGGGAAGTAACGCTTTATCAATCGCATAAATAGAATGGCAACTCCGGCCAAAACGGAAAAAGTGACCAGAATGCCCAGCACAAAACTTAGCGCATATTTCAGGTTCCCCAACAACCACAGGGCAAAGAGAAACACGAACAATACAATACTGATGATGACCACAATTTGTGCCTTCTTTGATTTAGTACCCACATTTTCCTCTACCCTGAGTACCTGTAATGGGGAAACGTACCAAGTATTGATCAGCGGTGATAGCGCAAAAAGAACCGACATGAAAACACCCAATACCAATCCCATGAATATGGCTTGGAAAGAAGTGCTTATCTCCACTTGAAACGGTAAAAATTCCTGAAGGATAAGCGGAAAGGATTGCTGGAGCACTAATCCTACTGCCGTCCCAATAATACCACCTACCAAGCCCATTCCCGCGATTTGGATTAGAAAAATCAGGAACGTCTGCTTACGGGTAGCACCTAAACATTTTAAGACGGCCACTGCCCTTAATTTTTCTTTAATATAGATGTGAACGGAGCTTGCAATGCCCACGCAACCCAGTAATAGGGCTATAAAGGCCACAAGGTTTAGAAACCGACCAACATTTTCATAGCGCCTACCCAACCTTTGGCTCGTATCGGTATGGGTGTCCATATCCGAATTTTGCTCGTCCAACAAGGGATCTACATCATCGTTCAGTTGGTCTAAATCCGCATCGGGTGCTACAAAATAATAGTCATACTCCAACCGGCTCCCTTTTTGGAGCAGACCGCTGGGTTCCATAAATTCAAAGGGCACTAAAATAGGAGGTGCAACCGAGGTACCTATTCCCGTACTACCCGGAGCGGTAACTAAGGAACCGATGATAGGGAAAGTAATATTCCCCAATTTCACGCTATCCCCTGGTTTTAAATCAAATTGCAGCATGACCGTAGCATCGACCAAAGCTCCACCCTGCTCCTGATAGGTTCGTGCAGCTTCCACGGGTTCCGTTTCCAGTTCACCATAAAACGGAAAGTTGCCTTCCACTCCCCTAACCTGTACCAACTTGGTAGCACTGTTTTTAGAGAATGCCGCCATGGACGCGAATTTGACTTCCATGGCATTGGCCCCACCAAGGGAATCCATGATTTCTTGAACTCGCTCATTGGCGGGCTGGTTGCTGTCGATTAAATAATCGGCACCCATTAAGGCCTTGGACTGTAGTCCAATATTTTCTTTTAAATTCTGACTGAAGGATTGTATGGAAACCACGGCAGCGATTCCCAAAATGATGGAAGCCATGAAGAGCAACAATCGCTTACCGCTTGCCTTGCCGTCCCTCCATGCCATTTTAAACAACCAACGAGTAGGCGTTTTTACTACGTGTACAAAATCACTCAAGATGCTTGGGCTGTTTCGTTCGCAATAATTTTTCCTCCCTTTAGGCGCAGTACATGCTGATTCAATCTTGCAAGGTCCAAATCATGGGTAACGATTACCAAAGTCGTACCCATTTGTTTGTTTAGGTCAAACAGTAACTTAATTACCTTTTCACCCGTTTCCTCGTCCAAATTTCCCGTAGGTTCGTCCGCGAATAAAATAGACGGTTTATTGGAAAAAGCTCTTGCCAATGCTACCCGCTGTTGCTCCCCACCGGAGAGTTGGGAAGGATAATGGTCATAGCGATCACCTAATCCTACTTTTTCGAGTAGTTCCATAGCATCTTTTTGTGCGTTCGAAACTCCTTGGAGTTCTAAGGGCACGCTCACGTTCTCCAATGCGGTTAACGTAGGCAGTAATTGAAAATCCTGAAAAATAAATCCCACTTTCTGATTTCTTAGTAATGCCCGTTGGTCCTCGTTCAGGGAACTTAATTCCCTACCACATAGTTCAACAGAACCTTCATCGGACCGGTCCAAACCAGCGCAAAGCCCTAAAAGCGTAGTTTTCCCACTGCCCGATGGCCCAACAATGGCGAAAGTATCACCAGCATTTATATCGAATGAAATGTCATCCAGTACCGTTAAATTCTTGGAACCGCTCGTATAGGTTTTCTTCAGGTTGCGGACGTTTAATATCTTTGTCATAAATCATTTTCTACAAGCAGGCAAAATAAAGAAATGATTTTGATTTTTAGCACGATACACTATGCGCAAAGTATTAAAGTTTAGTTATTTTTTGGGGATTTTATTCTTATGGAGCTGCGGCGAAAACCCAAAACAAAAGGAAGTAGAAACTACTACGGGACAAGAAAAGACCCTAACGAACGAGGAGATAGCTGACGATAATAAGGTTATCCTCTTCTTTGGTAATAGTCTTACCGCGGCCTACGGATTGGATACCGAGGATGGCTTTCCCAACCTCATACAACAGCGCTTGGATTCTTTGGGGCTGGAATATACCGTCATAAACTCGGGTCTGAGCGGGGAAACTACCTCTGGCGGATTAAACCGTTTGGATTGGGTCTTGAATCAGGACGTGGATGTTTTTGTATTGGAATTGGGCGCCAACGATGGTCTTCGCGGAATTCCGTTAAAGGAAACCAGAAACAATCTGCAGGAAATGATTGATTTGGTCCGGTCAAAAAATGAGGATACCAAAATAGTTCTGGCAGGAATGCAGATTCCGCCGAACATGGGACAGGCCTATACAACGGAGTTCAGGAATATCTTTCCATCACTTGCCGAAAAGAACGATATTTATCTTATTCCGTTCTTATTGGAAGGAGTTGCAGGGAATCCCGAGTTAAACCTTGAGGATGGGATTCATCCCACAGCTGAAGGTCAAGAAATAGTAGCCAAAAATGTTTGGGACGTTCTAAAAGAAGTGGTGCTACCTGTTGAAGAAACAGAGATGGCACTTGATTAAACCAGTTTCGCATCTTTTTTTCTTGTCTTAAAGGTTAAGGCCCTTTTTACTCTAGAGTTTTTAAGAACAAATACTCCTGTCAGGGCTGGATATTGCACTTCTACCACAGTTGCATTAACGGTACTACGGGCAATGGGCATGGTAACCGTCTCCACTTTGGGTTGGTCGGTATCCTGCGCTCGGGCAAAAAATCCCATACAGAGAACTAGGAATAAAAAAAGAATGGCACGCATAAGTAGGTTAATTTGGGATATTGATAACTATTATTTTGCGCTTTTCATTTGATTTGAATCGATAAGTGGGATGGTTTTATCGACGAATCACCAAATTTTCGATGAGCTACGCAATTTGTAGTCCAAAAATCCTACAAGCCAAGTTGTATTTAATCCGATATTCCAAACACTTTATCGATTTAATCAGTAATTTCTTACGTTACGATAGGATTATATTCAAAACACCGGAAGTTATTTTGATAATTTGCCTAATTCCCGCACATTGCTTCTAACATAAACCGGCGCATATTTCCTTTTAGGTTGGGGATCTAAAGACAAAACAAAAGTTTCAATTTTAGTCGCTATAATTTGAATTATCGAATTCTTCAT
>CAJQMW010000537.1 GCA_905479535.1 uncultured Maribacter sp.
GCCAAATAATCCATCAAACTTATCGGAAAAACCTGCTGCCAATCGGAGCCTGATGCAGTACGATGGTTGATGTAACCTGTCCAACCTGGCAATGCTGCCAAATGATGCATAAAAATGGTTGCATAGTCACTTTTTGAATACTCTTTTAACAGTTGCTCCAAAGCCTCCGCACTTGTCTTCGGAATAGCTTTTAATACAGTGGGTTCCGTTTCGGAATCATAGGGAACCAACAATCGCCAAGCTGTGTAAAACCCTTCGCTTTTAAATGGCATGTCCCATTCCGCCAATCCCTCATCCATAAAAGAGGCCAACCATTTTGCCATAATACGGTCCACTTTCTGGGTTGCGTTCAGGCTTTCCGTTTTCTTTTGTGATTCTATGGATTGTAAATAATGTTCCGGAGGTTCTGTCAATCCATTCTCCGTAAGGAGCGAAACCAATATGTCGCTATCGATATCTCCTTTTTCCCAAGCCTGGCGATATAATCTAGCTTCGGGAAAGGCATTGGTGTTAAGATGTTTCTTAGCTGAACTTACGGCTTCTTGAAATGACATGTTTTCATAACCGGACAATGGATTGGAAGCCACGAATGTGTACAAGGGCCAGGTCTTTCCAATGACCTTTGCTGCTTCGTCTATACTGTTTTGAATCGGCTGGTTCATATCTATTTTGATTTATACATTAAAACTGATTTATTATAGGGTTGGGACAAATTCATCAATTTGACATAGAGCCAAGGAAGCTTTTTGTAGACGCCCAATTTCATGATGAAGAAACCCAATAGGAAGATGATTCCGAAGATGATCTGTGTCCAAGACAATGACATTGGTTGTGCAATCATCGGCATGCTCGACATCAATACTGTAACTGCGTTATACATTAAGGCATAAATGCCTATTCCTGCGATGAACAGTGCAGGCGGCACGATAGTTTTTTGTACTACGGAAAGGCTTTGTTCCTTTATAATATTATAGGTCGCCTGACCTACGGTAATGGCTACGATAAGCGTCAAAAATATACTGCTGTCCACTACGAACCCTTTGCCTGTCCAAATTGCGAAAAGATAGGCACCAAGTCCGCCAAAAACCAAAACTACAATAGCTTGCGCGGGTTTAATCTTTAATTGAAGTGGTTTTGCCGGTTTGGACTGTGCAATCTGTTCTCCTGAAGACAAGAATAAATAGGCTTTATAAAATCCGTGGAGAATCAAGTGAACGATCGCAGCATTGAAGAATCCCAGACCACATTGCATAATCATGAAACCCATTTGGGCAATGGTAGAACAACCTAGTTTTTGCTTCACGTTTACTTGAAGTAATTTCGTAAACTGCGCAATAATCGCTGTAAACCCGCCTATTATGAATAAAATCGTCAATGTTTTGGATGCGAATAAAAGTGTTGCGAACAAGGCCAATAATATCCCTGCCCCGTTCACAAAGCCAGCATGCATCAAAGCAGATGCTGGTGTCGGGGCGGTCATGGCGGAAAGCAACCACCGGTGAAATGGATAGATGGCCGATTGTACGATAGCTGCTCCGATGATACAAAAGGCTGAAATCATCAACATCCATCGTGGTACGTCACCAACAGCCAATGACAATTCAGTTATTGTAAATCGATTGGTGTAAAAAGCGATTGACAACAGGCCAACCGTTAGAAATAACGTACCGGCAAAAAAGTACTTCTGAGTAAATTTTAACGCCTCTCTAGCTTCGCCCCAATTCTTATCGATACCAATGAGTTGGGACATGAAAATACCCATTAGCAACCAGCTAAAAATTAAAACTGCTATGTGATTGGACATTACCAAGAGCATAACCGATAAGGTGAAGCCAAAACAGAGTAACATAAATCGGGAATGATATCTAAAACCTGTCAGATAGTTAGCGGCATAACTACTCACGATAGCACTGAAAAAGGTGACCGTAGTCCAGATTAAAAGGGTAAAGCCGTTAATCCTCAATATATTTCCAAGTTGCCACTCGTGGAAGGAGGCAAAACCTAGCACAAGATAAACAAGATTCCCTAAGAATAGAAGCCATAGAAAAGAGGTGATTAATCTAGAAATAATTGGTTCAAAGGGAGTTTTGCTTTTTTTAATGGCATTTTTTGAAAAGTCCTGTTCGGAGTTGTTTTCAATATTCATTTTTAAGTTTTTAACGATTTTTCTAACGCATTAGGATATTGGACACGGGTAAACCCATGAGGAATGTTATCAAAATATTTATTGCTGTAAATAACGTCCGTGGTCAATACTAACACTACGTATGTAATCTTTTGACAAGTTCAATCTCTATTGCGCTTTCAATGGAGAGTTCCCTACCTTCTCTATGTGCTTGGAGAACCAATCCCTCAACACATCTCTTTGCTTCCTTAAGTTTTACAATACGTTCTTCAGAAGCCCTATTGATATCTGGTTCTTCTTCACGAAGATTAAGTGCCTTGACGGTATGAAACTTTATCTTATCATTGATTAGTGACAATAACACGTCAGCGGCCTCCGCTGGGCTAAAACGACCTTTTATGAATATGATGTTTTCCCTCATTGAGAAATTATTGTATTCTCCTCTTTTCAGA
>CAJQMW010000538.1 GCA_905479535.1 uncultured Maribacter sp.
GCCAAAAGTATTTCCTGGGGTCGTACCGCCAAGTGTACCGTCATTTGTAAAATTGATTTCGATTATCTCTCCATCTGGAGCTAACGTAGTGGGGCCTTGCGGACTTGAATCATGAATACCTATGATATGCCATGTTCCGACCAGACCGGCAGTATCAAATGTATTGATATCATTGTCTTCATCACAACTCAGTACTACTGTAAAGGCCATTATAAAAATAAAGAAAATGTACGCTTTGGTGTTCATATCTTATTAGGTTTTCTTTTTAAGATACGTAAACTTCTTTTGGGTTGCGTGGCTATCTACAGCGAAACCTGTACTAGCTGTTTTTTAGTTCCCCGTTTGGCATAAAACAATAGCTCGTCGTCCTTTGGATCCACAAGCGGCATAGAAACCATTAGGGGTAACCTGGCTTCGGTATCATCAATTACCTTATCGTAATTCATATGACCTTGTTCATCCAACTTAATCAAAAATATATTTCTGTTTCTACCCAATCCCTGTTTGAACATTATCCGATCCGCCCCTATTTGTTGGGGATTCTCCGATGCCGTACTAATGAAGAAATAGGTATTACCACTTTTTGTATAGGCACTATAGGAAGTATAAGCCCCGTCCCCTTGGGTAACCTCGGTCTTGTTAATATTACGTGCCCAAACCATATCGCCATCAGGACTTAATTTAACGCTTACAATATCATTGTAGTGGTATCGTGTTACCAATAATCGTCCCCCACTGGAATTGGCCTGCGTGCTGGTACTGGTAAAGTATTCCTCCGCGTTGAAAAGGATATGTCCGTCATTGGTGATATCCATACTTTTAAATACAAGGTCCTTAATGGTTTTGTCGTCTTCCCTACCAAATTTATCCATCATGAACTGACTGGAAAACGCATTGAATTTCTGGGCTTCTATGTCCAGTGAATTAGGGTTCAATTTAAAATAGGCTATACCGTTGTACCGATTATCTTTGCGATCCGCATAAAATCCTATACACAACAATTCAGTGTCCTTGAATATAGGTTTAAGTGCTTCGGGGAATTTTCCCGGGGTATAAAATGATTGTGTACTTCTGCCATCCTTGGAAATACGGACCAGTTCATATTGGAATTTTCGCTCGGTAGCGTTAAAACGTTTCTTTTTAAAGTAGGCCTTCCCAACCAAATAAACATTTCTCAAATCCTCAGAAAAAACGATATTCTCAAACGCATAGTTCTTTTCCTCGACCTCATCCGAAAAATCATGCTCCATCAACTTTCGTAAACTCGCGTCAAAAACGTGTATGATATGTTGATTTTTCTTTCGCTTTTTAAAGTGGGTAGTAATGGCAAAAGCGGATTTGTTATCATTGAATAAAACAGAGGTGGTAAATCCTGACGAGAAATTTCTATTGTAATAATTACGGTCCAAGGGTTGTACTACTGGTTCCGAGGGAATATCTAAGATTACCTCCTTGGTAAAATTGAATTCCGTAAAGGGACTAAGGTGTACGATATATTCATAGGAAGTGGTATCATAATTGTACTCCAAAAAAAGCAGGTACACCTGACCATTTCTTACATAGGCCTCCACGAAATTGGAGTTCTTTAACTTGTAATTGTATTCTGAGAGCAGCTCCATGTTCTGGTTATAATGTTCTACCAAATACCCTTTAGGCCTCAAAACGATCCCGGAATAATAGGAACGAACGATTACAGTACCCCCATTACCGTCATCCGCTATGGACAGCAAGTTGGAATACTTATGCCTATCGTTATACTTTTCTCCAATAGTATAAGCTATACCGTCTTGTTGGGCATACATGCCCAAAGTAGCCACTAAAAGAAGTACTAAAGCTATATTTTTACTAAACATGTTCGGTCCGATTTGGGGTTACGAACCGGGGAAATCTGCTTTTCGTTTTTCAAGAAACGCCGTGGTACCTTCGGTAAAGTCGTCCGTTCCAAAGCATGCGCCAAATGAATTTATTTCCTGCTCGTAACCGTTTACAGTATTCATAAAACCCGCATTTACCGCTTTTATTGCATACGAAATGGCAACAGTGGAGTTATTGGAAATTTTGTTCGCGATTTTTTCACAAAACGGCAGTAATTCTTCTTGGGTGACAACATGGTTTACCAACCCATATGTATTTGCCTGTTCTGCTGAAATCATTCCTGCCGTCATTATCAGCTCCATGGCCCTGCCCTTACCTACTAATTGTGGTAAACGCTGAGTACCGCCATACCCTGGGATAACGCCTAAGGAAACTTCTGGCAATCCCATTTTAGCGTTATCGCTTGCAATTCTGAAGTGGCAGGACATCGCCAGTTCCAGGCCGCCGCCTAGCGCAAATCCGTTAACCGCTGCAATGACCGGCTTGGAGAGATTTTCTATAAAATCAAAAAGAAGCTTCTGACCTTTAGCGGCAAGTTTTTTCCCTTCCTTGACCGAGAAATCGGCAAACTCTGAAATATCAGCACCTGCCACAAAAGCCTTTTCACCACTACCGGTTAGGATGATTACTTTTACGTCTTTATCTTTTTGCAAGTTTGAGAAAGCCGCGTGCAATTCCTTAATGGTTTCCGTATTAAGGGCATTAAGTTTATTGGGACGGTTAATGGTTACCGTTGTAATGGGTTGCGCATCATCTACAAGAATAGTATTATAAGACATAGTGATTTATTTAATAGTCAATGGATTGTTTTCTTTAGGAAACTTTACACAAAAAACCGTTCCTTTACCAGGCTTTGAGGTAAAATTGATACTCCCTCTATAGGTTTCTACGATGTTTTTCACCATCCCAAGGCCAAGGCCCATACCGCTGGTTTTGGTGGTGAATTTAGGTTCAAAAATTTTATCCGAGTATTCATCCATAATACCCACGCCATTGTCCGCCACTGATATTTTTACCATATCCACTTCCGATGCCACGGAAACCAATATTCTGGGTGAACCGACCTCTGGCACCGCTTGTATGGCATTTTTTACCAAATTCGTTACAACCCTTATCAATTGGGTACGATCCAATTTGGCGATAATTTCTTCCTCCTCCGCTATAAAATGGATGTAATCTTCATTGAAGATATCGAGTGCCAATTTCACTATTTTAACCACGTTCAGCGTCTCGTTCTGTTGGGCGGGCATTTCGGCAAAATTCGAAAATGCCGATGCTATACTGCTCATGGTGTCAATTTGCTGTATCAGCGTTTTAGAGTATTCGGCAACTTTTTCATTGATTTTGGGATCTTTAGGGTCAAACTTCCGTTCAAAACTCTGAACGCTTAAACGCATAGGGGTCAAA
>CAJQMW010000539.1 GCA_905479535.1 uncultured Maribacter sp.
TGTCCTCTTTTTTACCTCCAAATCCACTAGCACTGCCCAATCCGGGGAGTTTTACTTCACGGACAATATTGCCATCGTAATCGTATTGGAAGACCTTAGAAATAGCATCCACGATGTACTCGGCAAAAAAGTAACCGCCGCCAGTATTTGGGCTCAGCACGTTTTCTGTTTCGGGGATGAAATCCGTCCAATTCTCCGGTGTTGGATCGGCAGCATCAACCGTAACTATTTTTTGATTGGGTGTATTCCTGTTGGTGACCAGATACAGCTTGGAACCTACATTTTCTATGACATAAGTGTCGGAATCCGTGTCTTCTAGAATAGGTATTAAAAGTCCGTTGGGATCTTCAAGATTCTGTATGAACAATTTGTTTCCAGAAGTAGAGGTAGATGCCGAAATGATGAGGTACTTATTATCCTCGGTAACGCTAGCACCAACGTAACGATGCTTTTCCAGAGGTTTACCGCCGTAAACCAATACATCGTCTTTTTGAGGCGTACCTAATTTATGATAGTACACCTTGTGCTGATCTGTCTTTGCAGAAAGTTCGCTACCCTCTGGCTTGTCGTAACTGGAGTAATAAAATCCGTCGTTTCCACGCCATGAAATGCCACTGAATTTTATGTCGACCAGGGTGTCTTCCACAATTTCCTTGGTTTCCTCATTCAAAACGATTGCCTTACGCCAATCGCTCCCGCCTTCGGAAATTAGATAGGTGGCCAATGAGCCGTCCCTGGTAAAACTCAAACCTGCTAAAGATGTCGTGCCGTCCTTGGAGAATTTGTTAGGGTTCAAGAATACTTCTTCCTCACCATCTCCTTTTTTCCGATACACCACGTATTGGTTTTGGAGCCCATCATTCTTGTAGAAATAAGTGTAATCCCCTTCTTTGAACGGAGCACTTAGTTTCTCATAGTTCCATAATTTTTCCAGTCGATTTTTAATGTCGTTCCTAAAGGGTATTTTTTCTAAATAACTGAAAGTAGCTTTATTTTGTTCCTCCACCCAAGTCTCCGTTTCTGGACTTCTATCATCCTCCAACCAACGGTAAGGGTCTTTTACTTCCGTTCCAAAATAGGTGTCAGTAGTATCAACTTTTGCAGTAGCGGGATAATTCACAACGATCGGTTCTCTTTTAGTTTCTGTTTTACAAGAGGCGAGCAGTACAACCGCCAACAGAAATGGGGTTATTCTTTTCATATTTTTAGGTATTAATCGGAATAAAAATACCATAAAATGCCCTCAAAGGGTAAGAAAAAACAAAGCTTAACTTTTTTTAACGAAAAAGGATATTGAAGAAATATGGTTGTTCAACCCATTGAATATTTTAGCGAATCTCAGATTTTAAAATCGTCAGTTCGAGTTTTTTCTATCAGAAAAAGTATCGAGAACTAGGTTTTAAATTTGAAAAACTGATTCTCGATACGATTTTTCTTCATTTTATTTCAAAAAATCACTCGAATTGACATGTTTTAGTCATATCACATAATAATTTACTTTGAAAAATCGTAATTATTAACAGCGTTAAGCAAAGACCTCATGATGCTCAACATGGCTTTCAAATTCCAAAAGAAAATTCGTGTCTTCAGGATAGTACTTTGCTTTTTCGAAATCATCTCCGGCAAAGTTTTTAATGACCTCCAAATTTTTCCAATAGGTAATCAAAGTAAAGTGGGCTTGATTATTTTTAACACGTTTTAGGAAACTAAGGCTCACGAAGCCTTTGGTATTCTTATAATCGGGAATGGCGCGAACTTTCATGAAGTTGGTGTAGGCGTCCATGTCGGCTATTTTTGTTCGCCCACGCCATATTCGTGCAATCATAGTTAAACGAGTTTATGGGCCGCCAAATACTCGGCAATCTGCACGGCATTGGTAGCGGCACCTTTCCTTAGGTTATCGGATACGATCCACATGTTCAGCGTGTTCCGTTGGGTTTCGTCCCTACGAATGCGTCCCACAAAGACTTCATCTTTATCATGGGCATAGATAGGCATAGGATAGGTGTTGGTGTCCGGATTATCTTGAACGGTTACGCCTGGCGTATCGTTTAGTAGTTGACGCACTTCATTCAATTCAAAATCAGTTAAAAACTCCACATTTACCGACTCGGAATGTCCTCCGGCCGTAGGAATACGGACCGCAGTAGCAGAAACCGAAAATGATCTGTCATCCAATATTTTTTGAGGCTCACGCGCCAATTTCATTTCTTCTTTGGTGTATCCGTTTTCCAAAAAGACATCGCAATGGGGCAACGCATTTCTACTAATGGGATAAGGATAGGCCATTTCCCCTTGTATCCCGGCAATCTCGTTCTCTAGTTGCTTTACAGCTTTTACTCCCGTTCCCGATACCGATTGATAGGTAGAAATCACCACCCTTTTCATCTTATACTTTTTATGGAGCGGCGCCAAGGCCATTACCAGTTGTATGGTAGAGCAGTTGGGATTGGCGATAATTTTATCCTTGGCACTCAATTCATGGGCGTTGATTTCAGGAACGATCAATTTCTTGTCAGGGTCCATACGCCAGGCAGAAGAATTGTCAATAACCGTAGTGCCGGCTTCCGCAAATTTTGGGGCCCACTCCAAAGACGTATCACCACCTGCGGAGAATATAGCAATATGTGGCTTTGCCGCAACGGCATCTTCCAGTCCAATAATGGTATGTTCTTTTCCTTGGTGAGAAAGGGTTTTGCCGACTGAGCGTTCGGAAGCTACCAATAAGAGTTCCGTGATTGGAAAATTACGCTCCGCCAATACTTTTAACATCACCTCGCCCACCATTCCCGTGGCGCCTACAACTGCTACTTTCATTTCTGTTTATTTAAAGGGCAAAGGTAGGCCAACAGTATGTAGTGGACAATAAGAAGTTTATGAAATATTAAAAATATAACAAAATGTTTTAAATGAAACAATATGCATTTCTTGTACGTTGTACCTGTTGCACAAGTCAGGAAAAAAACCGGTCGATGATCATTGCCGATCGGGAGATGGATCGTAACTTTAGGTATGCAGGGAAAAAAGGAGTACCAGGAGAAACTTTTCGCCAGTTTCCAGCTGAGCGAACGCATACCGAAGAACAATTTCTACAGGCGTTTAAAAGC
>CAJQMW010000540.1 GCA_905479535.1 uncultured Maribacter sp.
TGTTGATTGGATATTGACCGTACCTCTAATGTGTGTTGAATTTTATTTGATTCTCCTTGTTGCCGGTGCAAAAAAATCACTGATGTGGCGCCTAATAGCCGCCTCGGTTATAATGCTCGTTACCGGTTACTTCGGTGAAGCGGTATATACAACGGGTTCTGGTCCTGCAGTTTGGGGATTAATTTCCGGACTCGCTTATTTTTATATTGTTTATGAAATTTGGTTTGGAAGTGCTAAAAAATTGGCAAATGCTGCCGGCGGACCTGTACTAAAGGCGCATAAAACCTTATGCTGGTTTGTACTCGTAGGATGGGCTATCTATCCAATTGGGTATATGGCAGGTACAACCGGATGGTATGATGGTATTTTTGAGGGCTTGAATATGGATGTCATCTATAACATTGGTGATGCCGTAAATAAAATAGGTTTTGGGCTTGTAGTTTACGGTGCAGCGGTAGCTTCACGGAAAAAAGCGTAAAAACTATATTTAGTTGGTTATTGAGCCTCAAACTTTTTAGTTTGAGGCTTTTTGATTCTACAGTCGCTCTTGGTTCTTTTTATTCCTTTATAAAAGTTTAATTCTTCTTCCTTTTTGAGCTAGTTTGTATATTTAACCAAATTCAGAACTACATGAAAATAGCAAAAAAGGCATTCTTGTTTTTGGGTGTCGCCATAGCCCTAGTACTAACTTATTTACTGATAAATGCTTACAATTTCAAATCCAAACAAATAACCGTAGAAGCAGCAATTCCGGTAAAAATTGATAAAAGCGCGATTCAGAATTTTTCAAAAGCATTACAGATAAAAACGGTCTCCCCTGAAAATACGGTAGATTTCGATTCGGTCGAGTTTGAGAAATTCAACACTTTCGTTTCGGAAACCTATCCACTCATGGACTCCCTTTTGGAGAAGAAAATTTTTAACTCCTTCAGTCATTTGTACCACTGGCCGGGAACTGATGCGAGCTTAAAACCGATAGTAATGATGGGGCACCTGGACGTCGTACCGGTCATAGAAAAAAACCTGCCCGAATGGAAGGTAGCACCGTTTAGTGGTGTTATTAAAAACGATACCATTTGGGGACGTGGAGCCATAGATGATAAGGTTGGAGTTATTGGGATTATGGAAGCGGTTGAACTTTTGCTGAGACAAAACTATACCCCAAAACGAAGCTTTTATTTTGCGTTTGGCCATGACGAGGAAATTGGCGGCCCCAACGGTGCTGTAGCCATGGCGGAATATCTAAAGGAAAAAGGCATCTCTGCCGAGTTTGTCATGGACGAGGGAGGTGTTATCGCAGATGGATTAATTCCGGATATCACCAAGGAAGTTGCGTTAATCGGTACTGCCGAGAAAGGCTATTTGACTTTAAATCTTGCCGTTAAGATTGAAGGAGGACATTCCTCCATGCCCGGCAAGGAGACGGCAATAGATGTCATGTCCAATGCGATTACCAAGCTCAAAAACAATCAATTACCACCTAAAATTACGGTTCCACTTCAAGGTTTTATGGAATATCTGGGGCCAGAAATGCCTTTCGCGAACAAAGTAGTTTTTGCCAACAGCAGCATTTTAGAACCTTTAATTCTGAACCTCTACGAAAATAGTGCTTCTGGGAACGCACTCATCCGCACCACGACCTCACCTACTATTTTTAATAGTGGCATTAAGGATAACATTATTCCCCAACGTGCCAACGCAACGGTGAATTTCAGGGTTTTACCTGAAACGACTATTGACGATGTAATAACCCATGTGACAAATACGATAGCGGACGATAGAATTACAATCGAGAAAACCAGTTCCGCCACGGAAGCCTCCAAACTCTCCAAAACTGATTCCTTTGGATTCATTACATTGAACAAAACCATATTACAGTTATTTCCAGAGGTCCTAGTTTCGCCGAATTTGGTCGTGGGTGCAACGGATTCTAGGCATTACAAGGATATATCGGATAACATTTACCGTTTTTCGCCCATCCATCTCAACGATAATACTAAAAAGTCCTTTCATGGTCTAAACGAACGTTTGGCGGTAACCGATTTTTACGATGCCATCCAGTTCTATATACAACTTATAAAGAACACGGACAAAACTAGCTAGGGCCCGTTAACACTAAACGAAAACCATGGATTTTTTGATAATTTTTTCGGATTTCGAGGCGATTTTTGGTAAACCTAGCGGGCTAAGTGGCCAAAAATAAACACTAAAATCCAGAAAAAGGGCGAAAAAGCCACTTTTGGGCTTAGTGTTAACAGGCCCTAGTTAAGCCTCAAACAATAACTATGAATAAAGTAATTGCTTTTTTTAAATCAAAGATCGGAAAAGACTCTAAAGACTCCATTTCACCGCTAATGCAATGGCTAAACCCTACGCTCATCAGCGCTGAAGAGGGAAAACTTGAATTTGCCCATACCATAAGAAAGGAAATGACCAACCCTTTAAATATCCTCCATGGAGGAATCACGGCTTCTATCATGGATGACGCCATGGGTGCTGCCGTGTATTCTTTGAACAACACCCATGCCTATACGACGGTAAATTTAAGCGTGGATTATTTCAAATCGGCCAAAGCCGGCGATACGATTATCGCACAGACCAATATTGTAAAAAAGGGCAACCAAATCATGAACGCGGAATGTTTGGTTTGGAATTCGGATAAGACAAGCCTTATTGCAAAAGGACATTCCAACCTTATCAAAACAAAAATGGATTTGAGCCAAAGTTAAGAACGAAATCCTATCTTTAGATATGCATAAAAATCGAAGAAAA
>CAJQMW010000541.1 GCA_905479535.1 uncultured Maribacter sp.
TCCTTTTGCCAATGTTTTTTTAATAATTCCAATTCATCCGTCATAATACTATGGATTCAATATGGTTCTTAATTTTGTTTTGATGCGGTTCATCTTTACGCGCGCATTTACTTCGGAAATACCTAAGGTTTCTGCTATTTCTGTATAATTTTTATCCTCTAGGTACATGAATACCAATGCTTTGTCAATATCCCCTAATTGCCGTACCGTCTTATACATCAGTTTCAATTGTTGTTCTTCGGTGTCATCGTACTCGTCTGCCTTTATCCTAAAAATTACCGATTCATAGTCCTGTGTGGCTATACGCCTTTTGGATTTTCGGTAAAGTGTGATGGCGGTATTCAAGGCCACACGATACATCCAAGTACTAAACTTGGCTTCACCTCTAAACTTAGGGTATGCCTTCCATAGCTGAATTGTTATTTCCTGAAACAGATCATTGTGGGAGTCTCGGTCATTTGTATAGAGTGTACATACTTTATGAACAATATTTTGATTGTCCTGAAGCTCCGTCACAAATTGATGTTCCAGTTCTTTGTTCACCAGTGGTTAGTAGTTCTACATTATAGGTGTGCCATAGGTTCTGTTTGTTACACTTATTTTTCGATTTATTTCTAATAGACAGGTTCGGCTTAATAGTAAGAACACAAAAAACAAATGTTGCAGAATAGATTCTAGATTTTTAGGATATAAACTTTACTTCTCAGAAGCTTTCTTAATTCTTTTTTGGGCATACGGACACCAATTTCACGAATTGACCCGAATTGACACGAATTTATCATCAAATCCTTTTTTGGGCTGACCCTTCAGAGGGTACTTCTGAACTGTAATATTTCATAGGCTGCCCAGACGATATTACTTTCTTTCACCTAACACCTAACACCATAAGGCTCAAACTTAGTTCCTGTAATCCAGTGCTGGTGCACGGTCTCCCAGTAAAGGAATATATTTAAAATCGACACCTCTTTTTTCCTCGAATTCTTTTTTAGCTTCGGCGATGAGCTTTTCATTGCTGAACAGGTCTATTGCCGTTAAAGTCAAGGTTTTTGCCGCGACCATCATGCCCTTGTTTCCAATGTTTGTTCCTCCCGCAGCGACGGCCTGCCAACTATGGGCCGGTGTTCCGGGAACCCAGGTAGCGGTGCCCATACCTACCGTTGGAACGGTAAAACTAACGTCCCCGACATCGGTAGAGCCATAAGCCCTTGCTTCCGTCTTGTACGGTTGGATGTTTTTGGCCGTAGCCAAATCCGCATTTTCTTGTCCCAAGCTTTTGGCGATTTTATCGGCAAATGCTTTTTCCTCCGCGGAATACTCGATACCGCCTATCTGTGACAAATTATCGTGCATCAATTTTTGAAGTGTTAAATTCGGTAGCAATTCATGCGTTCCACCGATCATTTCATAATCCATAGTAGTTCCTGTACCCAACGCAGCACCTTCTGCCGCTTTTACGATGCGGTCAAATATATCTATGACCACATCCCTCTTGTCATGACGTGCATAGTAATAGACTTCAGCAAAATCTGGTACAACGTTGGGTGCTTTTCCACCATCTGTAATGACATAGTGTATTCTGGCTTCTTGGGGTATATGCTCCCGCATCATATTTACCATGTTATTCATGGCTTCAACTCCATCTAGTGATGACCTGCCCTTTTCGGGCGAACCGGCGGCATGGGCAGAAACCCCGTAAAAACGAAACTTTGCCGACTTATTGGCTAGTGCAGCTCCCGCACTTGCTGCATTTTGAGAACTTGGATGCCAATGAAGCGCGATATCCACATCATCAAACAGCCCTTCCCGCACCATATATACTTTTCCAGATCCACCTTCTTCCGCTGGAGTTCCATAAAACCGTATGGTTCCTTGTTTGTTAGTTGCCTTGAGCCAATCTTTCGTGGCTATAGCCGCAGCTGTGGATGCGGTTCCGAATAAATGGTGTCCACAGGCATGACCAGCAGCCTTTCCGGCCGATTTTTTCTCGGCAACCGCCTCTTGGGACAGACCAGGTAAGGCGTCATATTCTCCCATAATGGCAATGATAGGGGTTCCACTGCCATATTCCGCTATGAACGCCGTAGGTATGCCGGCAACACCTTTATTGACGGTAAATCCGGCATCCGATAATGTTTTTTGCAACAGCGCAGAACTTTGTTGCTCTTGATATCCCATTTCGGCCAGGCCCCATATTTCTTGTGCTATCGCACTGTATTCTTCAGATTTTTGGTCTAGATTTTCCAGTATCTTTTTTTCACTTGTCTGGGAATTTATCGTGTAACTGGAAATTAAGATGGATAGTATTAAAAATATCGTTTTCTTCATTTTAAGGACTATTTGAGTTAGTCCTTTAAATGTACTAATAAACCATCTATTTTTTTCCTTATGGTCTTTGATTGTTTAATTTTACCGTGTAGATTTAAAGTATGAACATACCACGCTCTAGTGTTCCTAGAATTGTAATTATAGGAGGTGGCTTTGGGGGAATAGCCTTGGCCCAGAAACTAAGCAAAAAAGAAGTCCAGGTTGTGTTGTTGGACAAGAACAACTACCACACGTTCCAACCACTATTGTATCAGGTTTCGACTGGCGGATTGGAGCCAGATTCCATTGCTTATCCTTTACGAAAAGTACTGATCGGTTATGAAAATTTCTTCTTTCGGTTGGCGGAGGTTCAGGAAATAATACCTGAAAATAACTCTATTGAAACATCCATTGGAGATCTTAACTACGACTATTTGGTAATAGCTACAGGCTCA
>CAJQMW010000542.1 GCA_905479535.1 uncultured Maribacter sp.
AAATAGTGTTATCAAATCAATTCTTGATCTTAGTGTTATGACCGAAAAAATAGTGCTTTTAATAATCGATATGCAAAAATGTTCATTCACGCCAGAGACCCCTAGCTATGATACCGAAGGAGTTGTACGGAGAATTAACCAATTGGCAACTTTTTTTAGAAAATCCAACAGTCCGGTTTTTTGGATTCAGCATAATGGAAAAGATCAGAATGTGTTTCTACCGGAAACTAAGGAATGGGAACTTTTGGACAATCGGATTATAGATGAAACCGATGTTCGTATAGAAAAATATGCCAATGATGTATTCTATAATTCCAAATTGCAGGCAAATTTGAGGTCTGGAAAAATAGATGTAATTTACATAACTGGTTGTGCTACAGATTTTTGTGTAGCGTCAACTGCACAATCTGCTCTTGTTAAGGATTATAACATTGTTGTTGTAGGAAATGTGCATACAACAGGAGATAGGCCACATTTAAAAGCAGAAAAGATTGTTACGCATTACAATTGGGTCTGGCAAAATATGATTCGGACAAAGGGAAAAATAAACGTAACGGCTTCAGAGGAACTAATGCATAATTCCGATCTGTAGAATTCTTAATTTTGGATTATGAATACCAATAGAAAAAACGGAAGTCTTTACACTAAAATCGATGGTAAAGTCGCCATCGTGGAATTTGGACATCAGGCAAGTAATTCTTTTACGGGGGAACTTTTGGATAGATTGACGTGGGAATTGAATAAACTTTCTGCAAACAATTCAATTACGGTCATCGTTTTAAAATCTGAAGGGGATAGAGCGTTTTGTGCGGGCGCCTCTTTTGATGAACTGATGGCGGTTTCCAACTTGGAAGAAGGCAGTGTGTTCTTTAGCGGTTTCGCCAATGTCATCAACGCCATGCGCAAGTGCAAAAAGGTTATCGTAGGGCGAGTCCAAGGAAAAACCGTGGGTGGAGGGGTTGGCCTGGCATCGGCTTGTGATTACGTTTTTGCAACGGAAGCAGCAGCCATACGATTATCCGAATTGTCCATTGGAATAGCTCCTTTAGTAATTGAGCCAGCCGTTGAGCGTAAGATAGGAACTGCTGCAATTTCAGAATTAAGCCTAGCTCCAACCGATTGGAAAAATGCCTATTGGGCAAAAGAAAAAGGATTGTTTTCCAAGGTTTTTGATGATATAAAAGCATTGGATAAAGATTTGGATTTCTTTGTGCAAAAATTGGCCAGTTATAGTCCCGATGCCTTACTGGAATGGAAGCGGGTACTTTGGAAAAACACCGAGCACTGGGATACCTTGTTGAAAGAGAGGGCGGCAATAACCGGTAAATTGGTCCTGTCTGAGTTCACAAGAGATGCACTTTCCAAGTTTAAAAAATAAAACAATAACAACTATCATCCATCGTTTTATAGTCCAGTACCTCTGAGCAAGCCCACAAGACGTTCAGAGGGAACAACTTTATACTTTCGAGATAGACCTTTGAATATTTAAATCTCGATTATCGAGTAAAATTTAAACGGAATGGCGTTTTTTAATTTTTTGAATGGCAATCCTGTATTCCCTATCCTCGCCCTGTTCGTAGTCGTTATTTATTTTGTAGACCGCGTACGTACTAGGCGGAAATTTAAGCGATGAACCTAAATGGCACAAATCAAAGAGCTATTTACTGTATTTTCGAAGAGGAAAGCAGCTTAATGCTCCTCATCACCTATCATTAGAATCCCTACCTTTGCCATCTAACCTAGGTAGTAATGTCAACGATTAGAATCACCAAGCAATTTAATTTTGAAACCGGTCATGCGCTATATGGCTATGATGGTAAGTGCAGGAATGTGCATGGGCACAGTTATAAACTATCCGTTACCGTCATTGGTCGGCCCATTACCGATACAACGCACGTAAAGTTGGGAATGGTCATTGATTTTGGTGATTTAAAAAAAATAGTGAAAGAAGAAATTGTGGATAAATTTGATCATGCCACCGTATTCAATAAAAATACGCCCCACGTGGAACTTGCCAAGGAATTAACGGATAGGGGGCACAATGTAATTTTGGCCGATTATCAACCCACTAGCGAAAACATGGTAGTTGATTTTGCCGCTAAAATTAAGGCGCGACTTCCCAAGAACATCAAATTGTATGCATTGAAACTACAGGAGACCGAAACCTCTTTTGCAGAATGGTTTGTATCCGATAACTAACGGGTTTCCGTATTTCTTTCATCCGCTATAACCACATTTAACAAAAAAACCGAACAGTTTATACGGCTCGGCTTATTTCGTTAATGGTGTGTTTAAGGGTTATTTCAAGTTTGACTTATGCAAATTTTTCTAAAATTTTGGAGGTTTCCAAGTCGTTCTGAATTTCATCACGCTGCTCCCTAATGATTTCTTTTACCCGTTGTGGAACCATACTTTCTCCCAGTATTTCATTGTACTCGGATAATGCCGCTTTGTCGCCTCTAACGGCCTCTTCTAACATAGCTTCATCGTCATCGCCGGAGAAGAACGCCTTAATATCCATCCAAGTCCTGTGTGCAGCACCTTTGGTACTACCGTCAATATCATTGTCTCCTGTTTCCAAAGCTGGGGTTGCATTATGGAGGGTTTTTAAAAATAATTTTCTCTTTTCCGCACGCTGTTCAAAATAGTTTTTTACTCCTGAATCTTCAGTATTTTCAGCTGCCTTCTGAAATCCTTTTACGGCGTCCTCGTTTTTCTCTATTATTTCTTTAATCTTATTCTCTATATTCTTTATATCGTTGTTCATTTATATATTTTTTGTGGTAACTACTAGCCTACCGTATAGCCATCAATAAGATAAAGATATAAACGAGCTTATCTTTGCTGTTATTCCAAGAAAATTGACCCAGATGCAAAAGCAAAATCCTATTCCTTTATATTTGTGCCGAGGATGAACACCATAGCGCTATCAAAGGGTAAGAGGGTCTATTTTGCAAGTGATAATCATTTGGGTGCTCCCGATATGGAGCAAAGTCTTCCACGCGAAAAAAAGTTTGTTGCTTGGCTAGATGAAATAAAGTCCGAGGCCGGAGCTATTTTCCTCCTTGGAGATTTATTCGATTTTTGGTTCGAATATAAAACCGTCGTGCCAAAAGGATTTACAAGAACATTAGGTAAACTTGCCGAACTCTCGGATGCCGGTATTCCCATCTATTATTTCGTAGGCAATCATGATCTGTGGATGAACGGCTATTTTGAGGAAGAGCTTAACATACCTGTCTTTCATGCACCACAGGAATACGAAATAAACGGTACTTCTTTTTTTATTGGCCATGGTGATGGTCTGGGTCCCCACGACAAGGGATACAAACGCATGAAAAAGTTATTTACCAATCCTGTGGCCAAATGGTTTTTTAGATGGTTACATCCTGATTGGGGCGTGAAATTGGCCCAATATTTTTCGGTCAAGAATAAACTGATTTCCGGCGATGAGGATGCCAAGTTCCTTGGGGAGGATAAAGAATGGCTGGTACAGTACGCGAAACGCAAGCTGGCAACAAAACATTATGACCACTTTATCTTTGGCCATCGTCATCTTCCCTTGGAAATCGATTTGAATGGAAAATCAAGATATACCAACTTAGGGGACTGGATCAATTACTATACCTATGCCGTTTTTGATGGAGAGCGACTAACCCTGGAAAAGTATCTAAAAGAATAATTCATTCGGTTACTCCACATATTCCTTCTTAAAAAGGCAGTAGTTCGTCGATCAAACATATTGTAATCCTTTTCCTATAACATCAATTGGCCTGTTCACAACAATAATTTAGAAAAACAAAAGACTCCTATTATATTTACAGTGTTATTAAGATTTAGTGTTGATCCCAAATCTTCACGTTACCTACAAGAATAATTCTTAGTGGCCCAAATCTTTAAAGTTACCTACTTTACAAAATAGCCCTTCCCAGAAGGGTTTTTTTGTTTCC
>CAJQMW010000543.1 GCA_905479535.1 uncultured Maribacter sp.
AAATTAATAAACATTGAAAAACAGATATTATGAAACAAATTAAAAATGTAGGTATTCTAATGATTTTGGTGGCTTTGATGATAAGCTTTCAAAGCAATGCACAGCAAAAAAAAACAGACAAAATTTTGAAGGACCCTGAAAAAAGGGAACAGGTTATGACGGCCATTAGCAACAATCCTGAAATGAGGAAGGAAATGATGAAAATGATGATGGAAAAAGATTCAACGATGATGAAAGGGATGAAAGGGATGAAAGAAAAAATGATGATGGGAATGGAAAAAGACTCTATAAAGTCAAAAAAGATGAAGGAAAAAATGGCCACAATGAAAGAAAACAAGGATATGGAGTGTGACTGTAAGTGTAAAGATGAGGAAGAGAAGTGCCAATGCCAAATGAAGGATGATGATGATAAAAATAAGGATAAAAACAAAGATGGTGAACAGTGATACTATGATAAATATGTAGTGTTCATCTTTTTGGGGTTCTATTAAATCCCCTATTTCACGAATAATCAATAGAAAATTATGGAAGAGAATAAAATTGATAGAAGGAACTTTATAAAGCTAGGCAGCATAGGTGCCAGTGTTGTAATTACTTGGCCACTTTTAAGTTCTTGTAACGGTTTTGCTTCAGAAAACGATAAAGTCAACCCCAATTTTCAAGCAGATTTGGACTTAGAACTGACTGCCAAAGAGGCGAATGTTCAATTGTTCAAAGGAAATACCACCAAGGTTTGGATGTTTGAAGGAAAGGTTCTGACCGGTGATGGAACCGCAGTCCAAAAATTGGGCGAGAGCTATTTAGGGCCTGTGATTCGTGTAAAAAAAGGGCAGAAAATTAGAATCCGTTTCATAAATCAATTACCCGAAGAAAGTATCGTGCATTGGCACGGAATGCACGTCCCTGAAAAGGATGATGGCCATCCTAAAGATGTAATAGGAAACGGTGATACCTATGTGTATGAATTTGAAATAATGAACCGTGCAGGGACCTATTGGTTTCATCCCCATCCACACGGACGCACAGGACCTCAAGTATATAATGGACTTGCAGGGCTTTTTATAGTTACGGACGATGAGGAACAATTGTTGAAGTTGCCATCAGGCGAATATGACGTTCCCGTTGTACTGCAAGATCGCCAGTTTGATGGTAATAATCAATTGGTATATCTAAACCGTGGACGTATGGATAGGATGAACGGTTTTTTGGGCAACCGTATTCTTGTCAATGGAAATCCGGATAGGGAACTTTCTTTTAAAAATGGATGCGTCTATCGACTGCGTTTTCTCAACGGTTCCAATTCGCGCTTTTATAAGTTGGCGTGGGAAGACGGCACTCCCCTTGTTATTATAGGTAAGGATGGGAGTTTACTGGATAGTCCTAAATCTAAACCCTATATAATGTTGGGCGTTGCGGAAAGAATCGATGTATGGCTCGATTTAAGGAACAAACCTCAAGGCTCCCAAATGATTATGAAAAGTTTGTCGTTCTTTCCCGGGATGATGGGGATGATGGGTGGAATGATGGGCAGGGGTCGAAACAACCTTCCCCTAGGCAGTGAGTATGAAATATTGAAAATTTCCATCGATAAAGCAGGAAGCAACAACTTCCAGCTCCCACAAAAACTGGCAGTATTCAATAAACTTGATCCTGCCACTGCCGTTAATAGAAACAATCCAAGAACGTTCCGCTTCTTTATGAGGCGAATGCAATGGACAATCAACGGACGAACTTGGGAAATGACGGGGGTTACCGAAGAAGAAACGGTAAAATTAGATACAACTGAAATTTGGGAAATCGTAAATAGTGGTGGTGGAATGATGGGCAATGGTAATATGATGGGAGAAAGAGGTCGAATGCGAGACCGTGGAGAAATGGAAGGAGACAAAGGAATGATGGGCGGGGGAATGCAAATGCCGCACCCTTTTCATATTCATCATTTACAATTTAATATTCTTGAAAGGGACGTTTCTAAAGTGGACAGCAGGATTTGGAATTCGGTTAAGGATGGATTTATAGATGAGGGTTGGCAAGACACGGTTCTGTTAATGCCAGGTATGAGTGTTAAATTAATAATGCGCTTTGAAGACTTTAAAGGGCTCTTTTTATACCACTGCCATAATCTGGAACACGAAGATATGGGAATGATGCGCAACTTTAAAATTGAATAAAAGGTGAACAGGCATAGTACTGGCCGGCCTTTTATAAAATCGATTTTTGAAGAGTTTTGCTATGACAACAACGGAAAAAATATTATTTGCCAAAGGGATACGCCCTACTGAAATGAGGTTGAAAATTTACAAATACCTCAAGAGGAAGACCTATGCCGTAACCTTAAAGGAAATGCACAAAGTCTTTATCGCCAAAAGTCAAAAAAACAAAACAGCAAATAGAACTACCTTTTATCGCAACCTAAAGACTTTTGATGACAAAGGGCTGATTCATCAAATTAACGATGGGACTGGAGTGGCAAAATTTGCAATTTCTGATGACAATGCCAAAGGTAAATACGGTACAGATTTACATATGCACTTTCATTGTACCAATTGTGGAGAAACAATCTGTCTACCGAATAAAATATCGGAAGAAAGCTTGCCAGGCGATTATGAAGTGAGCGATGTGAACGTGGTATTGAAAGGAATATGTGAAAAATGCAGGGGAAAATAACAGGTGGGAGTTCCAGATCCCTGAACCATTGCGCCCAATGGTCAGGTTCAGGTATCTTCCACCTTCTCTAACTTAAAAAATATTTGAATATGGAAAAATTTGATGTAACTATTATAGGATCTGGCCCGGGCGGGTATGTAGGTGCCATCCGCTGTGCCCAATTAGGTTTAAAAGTGGCCATTATTGAAAGGTATAGCACCCTGGGCGGCACCTGTCTTAATGTGGGCTGTATTCCGTCAAAAGCTTGGTTGGAAGCCTCTGAACATTATTACAAACTCAAACATCAATTTGAAAATTTTGGGATTGATGTAAAAGAAGCAAATGTCGATATCGTAAAAATGAACCAAAGGGTTCAGGACGTAGTAAAGGAAATCATCAATGGAGTTGACTATTTGATGAAAAAGAACAAAGTTACCGTATATGAAGGCCACGGCAGTATTAAGGACAAAAATACGATTGAGATTAAGGGCGGAGATAAAACGGAAACCATAGCAACCGATAAAATCATCATTGCCACAGGGTCGAAACCCGCTTCATTGCCCAATATTAAAATCGACAAAAAGCGCATCATCTCTTCTACCGAAGCCCTTGCCTTAAAAGAAATCCCCAAACATTTATTGGTCGTTGGCGGCGGGGTTATCGGTGTAGAGATAGGTTCCGTATTCGCCCGCTTGGGTTCAAAGGTTTCTATTGTAGAATATTTTGATAGTCTCATAGCCAGTATGGATAGCTCTTTGGGACATCAATTGCACCGTTCCTTAAGAAAACAGGGTATCGAATTTTATTTGGAACACAAGGTTACGGAAGCAACAACGATGGACAACAAAGTGGAATTGAAAGCAGAAAACCTTTCCAATAAAAAAGAAATGAGTTTAGAAGGCGATTTTTGCCTTATGGCCATTGGTCGTAACCCGTACACCGCCAATTTAGGACTTGAGAATATAGGAGTGGAAATCAATGAAAAAGGACAGATATCAGTAGACGAAAACCTTGAAACCAATGTCAAAGGGGTATATGCCATAGGAGACGTAATTCGGGGAGCAATGCTTGCCCATAAGGCCAGTGAAGAGGGTGTTTTTGTAGCCGAAAAAATTGTCGGCCAAAAGCCACATATCAATTATTCGCTGATACCCAATATTATTTACACCCAGCCAGAGGTTGCCGGCGTAGGCTTGACCGAAGAAGAACTAAAGAAGGACAATAGAAGTATAAAAACAGGCTCTTTTCCATTTAAGGCTAATGCAAGGGCAAAAATTAGTATGGATACCGATGGTTTTATCAAGGTAATCGCAGATAAGCAGACCGATGAGATATTGGGTGTACATATGATAGGGCCTCGCATTGCAGATAGTTATACCGAAGCGGTGGTAGCGATGGAATTTAGGGCATCTGCCGAAGATATTGCAAGGATGTCACACGGGCACCCCACTTTTTCAGAGACCTTTAAGGAGGCGTGTCTGGCTGCTACCGATGATAGGGCATTGCATATTTAATTTTTACAAAAACTGGCACAATAAAATTAAAAAGAATGAAGAAGCTTCAGCAATTGACCAAGGAAATTAACGAATTGACATTGAGGATTGAACAGGACTACCCTGAACTATACCAATATCTTGATGAAAACCCAATTACCATTTCCTATAGTGATCAATCCGAGCTTACCGTTAACTCATTCTCTGAATATCTAGATAGTTTAAAGTCAATCTTGGAAAGATATATAGAATCGCATAAATAAATGAAGAACAGATGGAAGATTTTAAAATAAGGTTCAACAAGCTCCTGACCAATAAATTTGGAAGACATCCAAACCTGTTGAGACCAGAAGCAAATTTTAGGGAAGACCTCGGGGCGGATATTTTGGATATGGTGGAATTGATGCTGGAGTTTGAAAATGAGTTTAATATAGCCATTTCAGATGATGAAGCAGAAAAAATAACTACCCTAGGCGAAGCCGAGACATATATTAAAGAAAAAATTAAAAATAGTAGATCTTAACAAAAGTGGAGCAAACTTGAATATTTCAAATAGCAAGTAATCAGGCTTTAAATTAAATAACCCAGTAGCACATAATAATGAAGAAAAGCACTTTCATAATAAGTAAAATGGACTGTCCATCAGAAGAGCAGATGATTCGGATGAAATTAGAGACTTACACCCAAGTTAAATACTTGGATTTTGATATACCCAACAGAAAATTGGAAGTGTACCATTTAGATGCGATCGAGGAGATACGTTCATCAATTGCCGAATTAAAGTTCAATGAAACACTTCAGGGAACCGAAGAAGCCGAACCTCCTGTAATGGAAGACCAATCCAAACAAAAAAAGATTCTTTGGTGGGTCTTGGGAATCAATTTTGGCTTTTTCGTCATCGAAATGACCACGGGTTGGATTTCTTCTTCTATGGGTCTTATTGCAGATTCGTTGGATATGTTGGCAGACTCCATCGTGTATGCGTTGAGTCTTTTTGCGGTCGGCGGTGCTATTGCTAGAAAAAAGAAAGTGGCGAAATTCAGCGGATACTTTCAGATGGCCCTAGCGACACTTGGATTTATGGAAGTATTGAGAAGGTTTTTTACTGAAAGCGAAACACCTTTATTCCAATGGATGATCATTGTTTCCATATTTGCCTTACTTGGTAATCTTATTTCACTTTGGTTGATTAACAAAGCCAAAAGTAAGGAAGCGCATATGCAGGCGAGCGCAATTTTTACCTCCAACGATATTATAGTAAACGGAGGTGTCATATTAGCGGGAACCTTGGTGTATTTTTTAGATAGTAAATGGCCAGATTTGGTTATTGGAGCTATTGTTTTCACGTTTGTTATGCAGGGAGCGATTAAGATTTTAAAATTGTCCAAGTAATTTAAATGTGCGTTTTCGCAAAGCATTGGGTGACACCAAGACAATTATGAAGAAAAGAAATATAGTCTTATTGATTTTACTGTTGTTGGCTATAGACCAGGCAATAAAGATATATGTGAAGACCCATTTCTATTATGGAGAGGAATACTATGTATTTGGCCAGAATTGGTTTCGCTTACATTTCTTGGAAAACCCCGGGATGGCCTGGGGATTAAAGTTTGGTGAAGGATATCTAGCCAAGGTTGTTTTAATCTTATTCCGATTAGCCGCCATTGTTTGGGGAACTTTTTATATCAAAAAGATGATTAGCAAGGGATATGCCAAGATTTTTATAATCTGTGCAGCATTTATATACGCAGGTGCGCTGGGCAATTTGATTGATGGAGCTTTCTACGGGATTATTTTTGAAAAAAGCGATCCAGCGCTTCAGAACATTGCAAAAATATTCCCGTCAGGCGGTGGTTATTCTGGATTTTTAAATGGCAATGTAGTGGATATGTGGTTCTTTCCGATTATAGATACAAGGCTTCCGGATTGGTTGCCGCAATGGGGAGGTAACAAATTTACGTTTTTTGACCCGGTATTCAATACTGCGGATGTTTGGATCAGTACGGGCGTGATTTCACTCCTGATTTTTCAAAATAAACGGCGTAAAGACCTAAAAATATCGAATAAGAAAAAGTCGAAATATATTGAAGGTAACGGAACAGTTTTAAACAACGATCAATAATGAACGTATTTAAATCAGTTTGAGGCTATTTCATTGGATTCGGGCAAATAATAATACAGAAATATGAAAAAGAAAAAATTAAACTTAAGGGATCTCAAGGTCGATGATAGCGGCAAAAAGGAAAATTCTATGAATAACAAAGTTTCATCACAGCTGAGCATTAGGGAATATATACCTTCCATATTCAGTTTTGTAATGCTGATAGCAGGCATCCTTTTTGACTATTTTGAAACATTTCCCCAATTTTCGGGCTGGATCCGCATCCTCTGGTACGTGGTTGCGTATATCCCAGTTGGATTTCCTGTAATAAAAGAGGGTTGGGAAAGTATTAAACAGGGGGATTTCTTTACCGAATTTTTTTTGATGTCCATTGCAACCTTAGGAGCTTTTGCCATTGGCGAATATCCTGAAGGCGTTGCGGTAATGCTTTTTTATGCCGTAGGCGAACTGTTCCAAAACGCAGCCGTAAAAAGAGCTAAGGGCAACATAAAGGCACTATTGGATGTAAGACCCAATACGGCTTTGGTCTATCGGAACGGCGATTATGTTTCGGTTGACCCTGAAACTGTAGAAATTGGGGAAAAAGTTCAAATCCGGGTAGGGGAAAAAATTCCTTTGGATGGAGTGCTACTTTCTCAAAAGGCATCGGTAAACACTGCTGCCATTACGGGAGAAAGCAAGCCCGATGCAATTTTAAAG
>CAJQMW010000544.1 GCA_905479535.1 uncultured Maribacter sp.
GATTTTCCTTTAGGACCCTATTTATTGGCTTCCCGCTTAAATGTTCCTGTATTGTTCGTTTACGTAATGAAAGGGGCCGGACGAAAATATAATCTCTATGCCAGACAAGCAATAGCAAAGGCACGAGACCCCCAAGCATTGTTAAAGGAATATACCCAGAGCGTAGAATGGATATTGAAGAAATACCCTTTGCAATGGTTTAATTATTTTGACTTTTGGAAAGACGACAAAAAAGAATGAAAGAAATCCTCATCATATACTATTCCCAAACCGGACAATTGCTGTCCATATTGGAAAATATTGCCCGTAAAATCCAAGGAGATGACGTTCTTATTTCGTACTATGAAATCATTCCCGAACCTATTTATGACTTCCCATGGGAACAGGAAAAATTTTACGATAGCTTCCCGGAATCTTTCTTACAAATATCAACTAAAATCCACCCTCCACAGGAAGAACTTCTAAACAAAAAATATGACCTCGTAATACTCGGGTATCAAGTGTGGTTTTTAACCCCGTCAATCCCCATAAATTCTTTTTTAAAATCCAGTTTCGCCAGCACATTACTCAAGGACACTCCTGTAGTTACAGTCCTTGCCTGTAGAAATATGTGGATACAGGCGCAGGAAAAAATGAAACGTTCCTTAAAAAAGGTCGGAGCAAATTTAGTGGGGCACATCGCCTTGGTAGATAGGCATATCAACCATATAAGCGTTATCACCATTTCCCATTGGATGTTCTCGGGTAGAAAAGACCGATACTTAGGAATTTTTCCGAAACCTGGTGTCTCCGATGCCGATATGACGGCAGCCGAACATTTTGGAAATCCAATTAGAAAAGCATTGCTTTCCCAAGATTTTACAAATTTGCAAGATGAGATCGTAGAACTGGGCGGAGTAAAAATCAATCCGTTTTTAGTGATGACGGATAAAAGGGGGAACGTACTGTTTTCAAAGTGGGCCAACCACATTATCAAGAAGGGACCACCGGGAACTCCAGCCCGTTTAAAATGGATTGGTTTCTTCAAATATTATTTGTTATTTGCCATTTGGGTCATAGCCCCTATAGTTTTTATCGTATTTTTGCTCACTTATTTACCTAGCTTTAAGAGAAGAATGAAGGATAAAGCATACTATTCTTCAGTGGCTTTAAAGGAGAATTGATGAAGGACGTATTTATTACAAGAATAGCCAAATTTTTACCGAACGAACCTGTTACCAATGAAGAAATGGAGGGTAAATTGGGTGTCATCAACGGTAAAACATCAAAAGCACGTAGGATCGTACTTCGTAACAATCGCATCAAAGAACGGTACTACGCCATAGATAAAAATGGGGAAGTAACCCACAATAATGCCCAGTTGACCAAAGAGGCCGTTGAACTTTTGTGCGACCAAAGTTTTACTTCAAAGGATATTCAATTACTTTCTTGTGGGACATCCAGCCCCGATCAAATTTTACCCTCGCATGCCGCCATGGTACATGGGTACCTTAAGAACGGTAATATGGAGATAAATTCTCCCTCAGGAGCTTGTTGCTCCGGGATGAATGCCTTAAAATATGGGTATCTCTCCGTAATGACTGGTCAGGTAGACAATGCAGTTTGTGCAGGTTCCGAACGCACTTCCTCATGGATGAAGGCCGAAGTTTTTGAGAATGAAGTGGAGCATCTGAAAGAGCTTCAAGAGAATCCGATGTTGTCCTTTAATAAGGAATTTTTAAGGTGGATGCTTTCGGACGGTGCAGGTGCCGTGCTTTTAGAGGACAAACCCAATGGTAAAGTTTCCTTGAGGATCGAGTGGATGGAAGGATACTCCTATGCTTTCGAAATGGAGGCCTGTATGTACGCCGGTGCAGAAAAAAAAGAAGACGGAAATCTGAAACCTTGGAGTGAATTTCCTGCGGACGAATGGGGTCAAATGGCACTTTTTGCTATGAAGCAGGACACCCGTCTACTTGGGGACAACATTTTAGTAAAAGGCGTTGATAGTTTAAAAAAAACCTATGAAAAGCATCAAATTGGGCCAGAAGACGTAAACTATTATTTACCACATATTTCTTCTTATTATTTCAAGGAAAGATTGTACAACGAAATGGAAAAGCAGGGCGTGACGATGCCTTGGGACAAATGGTTCCTAAATCTGGAGCATATAGGCAATGTAGGAGCGGCGTCCATTTTTGTAATGTTGGAGGAACTGGTAGCATCAGGTAAACTGAAAAAAGGAGATAAAATATTACTGCATGTACCCGAAAGTGCCCGTTTTTCTTATACGTATGCCTATTTAACCGTCCACTAAATGGCATTATTAAAACCACCCATCATGGATAAGGATTTTATTATTGCCCTTATTCCCCAAAAACGTCCCTTTGTGATGGTGGATAAACTCTATGATTTTTCGGAACATCTAATTATTTCCGGATTCACAATAACGGCCGATAATATTTTTACTTCTAACGGAGTTTTCAATGCGCCGGGTTTAATAGAAAACATGGCACAGACCGTGGCAATGCACAAAGGGTACACGTATTATTTAAAGAACGAACCTGCTCCGGTTGGCTATATTGGCGCTATTAAAAAAGCTGAAATTTTAGAAATACCCAAGGTAGGACAAGAATTAAGGACCACCGTAAAAATTCTTCACGATATTATGGGTGTTACTCTCGTAGAAGCCAACATCGTTTGCGAGAACAAGATTATAGCCCAAAGCGAAATAAAAACAGCCTTGGCATAAGCATGGAAAACGGTCGGCAAGATATAGATATCACAAAGTTCTTGCCCCACAGACCTCCTATGCTTTTGGTAAGTACTATGCCCCTGATTAAGAATACTTCTGTTGTTACTAATTTTTACATTACTCGAGATTGCATTTTTGTACAGGACGATAAGTTGTCAGAACCCGGTTTAATTGAGAATGCGGCACAAACTTGCTCTGCAATTGTGGGCCAAAGTTATTTCCATGTAGATGATCTGGAAGGCAAAAGCAACTCCGTTATAGGCTATATAAGTACAATAAAAAAAGTTGTTATCCATGACTTGCCCAGAGTAGGTGAAACTCTGGTCACTAAAGCCGAACTCGTCTCACGTTACGATACGGAAGGATTAAGTATTTGTA
>CAJQMW010000545.1 GCA_905479535.1 uncultured Maribacter sp.
ACAGCGCTATAAATTTACTGAGGAAGATTTCCGTGGAGAGCAATTCAAGGATTGGGATCACCCGTTACAGGGCAATAATGATTTATTGTCCTTGACCCAACCGGAAGCTATTGCAGAAGTACACCGAAAATATTTTGCAGCCGGTGCCGATATCGTCGAGACGAATACTTTTTCTGGAACCACTATTGCCATGGCCGATTATCACATGGAGGAACTGGTCTACGAACTGAATTACGAGTCCGCTAGAATAGCGAAAAAAGTTGCAGATGAATTTACGGAAAAGGAACCACAGAAACCAAGATTTGTGGCAGGGAGCATAGGCCCGACCAACAAAACGGCCAGCATGTCGCCCGATGTTAACGATCCCGGATTCAGGGCTATTTCCTTTGAGGAGCTTCGAGTAGCCTATAAGCAACAAGTTGAGGCATTGCTAGATGGCGGTTCTGATATATTGCTGGTCGAGACCATATTCGATACCCTAAACGCCAAAGCTGCCCTATTCGCTATCGAAGAGGTCAAGGAAGAACGAAATATCGATGTTCCCATCATGGTTAGCGGAACTATAACCGATGCTTCCGGCCGGACTTTGTCGGGACAAACGGCAGAAGCATTTTTGATTTCCATTTCCCATATCCCAATACTTTCAGTTGGTTTTAACTGTGCCTTGGGAGCGAGTCAGTTAGTTCCACATTTGGAGGTAATATCGAAAAGGTCAGAGCATTTTATTTCTGCCCATCCCAATGCAGGTTTGCCAAATGCCTTTGGGGAATATGATGAAACTCCAGAACAAATGGCGGCACAAATCAAGGAATATGTTGAAAAAGGATTGGTTAATATCGTAGGCGGATGTTGTGGAACGACTCCGAAACATATCAGGGCTATTGCGGATTTGGTTAAACAATATGAACCTAGGAAGCTGACGGTTTTTGGTTGATAGTTGATCGTAACTCGTTTCTCGTTAATGGTTTATCGAAGATTTTAAATTATTAAATGGATTATAAAGAATTAGATATTTGGGTTCAAGCTAGGGTGCTTGTAAAAACGGTATATGTTTTGACCAAGTCTTTTCCACGAGATGAACAATTTTCATTGACCTCACAGGTTAGAAGATGTGTTATTTCGGTACCCTCAAATATTGCAGAAGGTTGCGGAAGACAATCCAATAAAGAGACTATTCATTTTTTGCATATAGCTAGAGGCTCTTTATTTGAGTTAGAGACCCAGCTAATTCTTGCGGGTGATTTGAACTATATTTCAGATGTAGATAATGTCCTGAAAGAAATAGAAAGAGTTAAAAAGTTGTTGAACGGATTCATAAAATATCACAAGAACTTATGAGTACGCACCACGAACTACGAACCACGAGCAACCAACAACGATTTTTAAAATTGAGTGGCTTGGAACCACTAGTCGTCACTCCTGAAAGTAATTTTATCAATGTGGGGGAACGCACTAATGTGGCGGGCTCTAAAAAGTTTCTTCGTCTTATCAAAGAAGAAAAGTTTGAAGAGGCGTTGGACGTGGCACGAGATCAAGTTGAGGGTGGTGCCCAGATCATAGATATCAATATGGATGATGGCTTAATCGATGGTAAAGAGGCCATGGTCAAGTTCTTGAATTTGGTGATTGCAGAACCAGATATCTCTAGAGTGCCCATCATGATCGATAGTTCCAAATGGGAAATTATCGAAGCTGGCCTACAAGTTGTACAGGGTAAATGCGTGGTGAATTCAATCAGTTTAAAAGAAGGCGAGTCAGCATTTGTCCATCATGCCAAGCTTATCAAAAGATATGGTGCTGCGGTAATCGTCATGGCCTTTGATGAGGTAGGTCAGGCGGATAATTACGAGCGACGTATCGAAATCTCGAAAAGGTCCTATGATATTTTAGTAAACAAAGTTGGCTTCCATCCAGAAGATATCATTTTTGACCTCAATGTTTTCCCGGTTGCTACGGGAATGGACGAGCACAAACGCAACGCCCTAGATTTTATTGAAGCTACTAAATGGGTACGTGAGAATCTACCATACGCCAGTGTAAGTGGGGGAGTGAGTAATGTTTCCTTTTCATTTCGAGGAAATAATCCGGTGCGTGAAGCTATGCATTCGGTTTTCCTTTATCATGCAATAAAAGCAGGAATGAACATAGGCATCGTGAACCCGACCATGCTGGAAGTTTACGATGATATTCCTGAAGATTTGCTGGAACGCGTTGAAGATGTAATGCTCAACCGACGTGATGATGCCACGGAGCGACTCCTTGATTTTGCAGAATCGGTAGTCGGAAGAGCCAGAGAAAGCAAGGTGGATCTGTCGTGGCGAGAAGAACCACTACAAGATAGGATAACACGGGCCTTGGTCAAAGGTATCGACCAATATATTGTAGAGGATGTGGAAGAAGCAAGACAGGCTTCCGATAAACCTATTGAGGTCATTGAGGGACATTTGATGACTGGGATGAATGTTGTGGGCGACCTTTTTGGAAGTGGAAAAATGTTCTTACCACAAGTAGTAAAGTCGGCACGGGTAATGAAGAAAGCTGTGGCACACTTATTACCTTATATTGAAGAAGAGAAAAAAAGAAATGCCCCCCAACCCCCAAAGGGGGAGCAACATTGGCGTATGGCAAATCCGGTTTTATATGGGTTGTTGAAAGAACATGCAAAGAAAATGCGCTTCCAACCCACCAGAGCCGAAGAAATGCTTTGGAATGCATTAAGTGGTAAAAATTTGGATGGGTATAAATTCAGGCGTCAACATATTATAGGTGAATATATAGCCGACTTCATTTGCTTAAAAGAAGACTTGATTGTTGAGGTTGATGGTTTGATTCATCAATTACCTGAAAATAAAACTAGTGACAAGGAAAGAACGACCTGGCTTGAAAGTGAAGGTTATCGTGTAATTAGATTTACTAATAATCAAGTTTTAGGAGATTTGGAAGGTGTTCTAGAAGCTATTCATACAGCGCTTAAGGCTCCCCCTTCGAGGGCCGGGGGGGCTGGACCTGGCAAAATATTGATGGCGACAGTAAAGGGCGATGTACATGATATCGGTAAAAACATTGTTAGTGTTGTTTTGGCCTGTAACAACTATGAGATTGTCGACTTGGGCGTCATGGTTCCGCCAGAAAAAATCATCGCTTCGGCCATTGAGCATAATGTAGATGTCATCGGGTTAAGCGGATTGATAACACCATCGCTTGACGAAATGGTGCACCTTGCCAAGGAGATGGAGCGTCAGAATTTTAAAGTTCCCTTATTGATAGGCGGGGCTACGACAAGTAAGGCACACACGGCCGTTAAAATTGACCCGCAGTACAGTCAGGCCGTGGTGCATGTAAACGATGCTTCCCGTGCGGTTACCGTGGTGGGCGATTTATTACAAAAAGAAACTTCTGACCATTATAAAAAATCCATCAAAGCCGATTACGACCTTTTCAGGGAAAAATTCCTGAACCGTTCCCAACATAAGGAGTATAAACCTATTGAAGGGGCTAGAAATAATAAGTTCAAGATTGATTGGAATAATTCCAAGATTGTAACACCGAATGAATTAGGAATCCAGATCATAGAGGATATGGATCTTGAAAAGTTGGTGCCATTTATTGACTGGACACCATTCTTCAGAAGCTGGGAGCTTCATGGAAAGTATCCTGATATTTTAAAGGATAATATCGTTGGCTTACAGGCTGCAGAACTTTTTGAAGATGCCCAGAAAATGCTGACGGAGGTTATAGAAGGAAAAAAACTGAAGGCAAAGGGAATCTTCGGACTATTTCCTGCGAATACCGTCAATGATGATGATATAGAAGTTAAGCTGCCTTCCGTCATTTCGAGCGCAGTCGAGAACAAAGAAATCCAGAGCCAAATCTTCCGAACCCTACGCCAACAATTACAAAGAAAAAAAGGCATACCCGATTATGCGCTAGCCGATTTCATCGCTCCAAAAGAAACGGGCAAGCAAGACTATATTGGTTGTTTCTGTGTAACCACGGGTTTTGGAACGGAGGAAGTGGCGACCGAATATGAAAGGAATTTAGACGATTATAATTCAATAATGATTAAAGCATTGTCAGATCGGTTGGCCGAGGCCTTTGCAGAATATTTGCACAAGGAAGTCCGAACGAAGCACTGGGGTTATGCCCAAAATGAAGACTTGGACAATGAGGCTTTAATCAATGAAAAATACAAAGGAATTCGCCCGGCACCTGGCTATCCGGCCTGTCCTGATCATTTGGAGAAATTAACGATTTGGGAAATGCTTCAGGTGGAAGAAAAAATCGGGGTGAAACTCACGGAGAGTTTGGCCATGTGGCCAGCTTCATCCGTTTCTGGGTATTATTTTGGAAACCCAGAAGCCCGTTATTTCGGTTTGGGAAAAATTAAGCAAGATCAAGTAAAGGATTATGCGGAGCGCAAAGGGATTGCGATGGAGAAAGCGTTAAAATGGTTGGCACCTAATATTGCGGATGAAGCCCCTTAGCCCCCATGGGGAATCTAAATCTCAAGCGATTTCAGAAGTTGTGAGATTTTGTCTCCCAGTGTACAGGAGTCTTGCGTTAGGGATTGTATTGGCATCTTTTTTGAGCTTTTTTGCTCAAAAAAATATAAAGGAAAGCCCGGCTCGAACGCCAAAAGATGATGAAAATATGAATATAGAAATAACATTTAAAATTGCCTCCTATAAAAGCTCCCTCTCCTCGGAGAGGGCGGGGGGAGAGGCCTATGAAAGTAACGGAACATATAGCGAAAGCAAAGGGAAATACGCTTTTTAGTTTTGAAATTATACCGCCGGTAAAAGGGCGTAGTATTCAGGAATTGTACGGGAATATTGATCCTCTTATGGAGTTTAACCCTCCGTTCATTGATGTCACCACATCCAGAGAGGAATACGTTTATATAGACCGTGATGGACTCTTGGACAAGAAATTGACACGTATGCGACCTGGTACGGTAGGAATATGTGCATCCATAAAGCATAAATACGATGTGGATACCATTCCTCATGTACTTTGTGGCGGTTTTACTAAAGAGGAAACAGAATATTTATTGGTAGATTGTCATTATTTGGGTATTGACAATGTTATGGCTTTAAGGGGCGATGCTATGAGAGAGGAGCAGTATTTTGAGGCTACTAAAGGAGGGCATAAATATGCGAACGAACTGGTAAAGCAGATTCAGGATTTGAATTGTGGAAAATATTTACATGAGGTTATTGAGACCGATAACTGTGCCGATTTTTGTATTGGTGTAGCAGGGTATCCGGAAAAACACTTGGAAGCGCCCTCATTAAAATCCGATTTAAAGCGATTGAAACAAAAGGTAGATGCCGGTGCGGATTATGTGGTGACCCAAATGTTCTTTGATAATCAAAAGTATTTTGAATTTGTTGACGCCGCTAAAGATATGGGGATTGATGTGCCCATAATTCCTGGTATTAAGCCCATTGCCGTGAAGAGGCATTTGCAATTGTTACCACAAGTCTTTCGCATAGATTTGCCACAAGATCTCATAGATGCCCTAGATGATTGTACGAACAATAAAGCGGTAAGGCAAGTTGGAATAGAATGGGCCACTAAGCAATCAAAGGAATTAAAAGAGGCCGGTGTCCCGGTTCTACATTATTACTCCATGGGTAAATCGGACAACATTAAGGCAATTGCCAAGGCGGTTTTTTAGGTTAAAGGTTGGAGGTACTAGGTTTGAGGTGCGAGGTTATGGTTAGGAGTTACGAATTTCAGGTTTCAAGTTTCATGTTGTGAATAAATAGGATTTGTACAAAAAACCCTTTGTGATACTGTCTTCTGCGACTGCAACTGCATACTGAAAATGCCAACTGCAACTAAATACTGCCACTTTTTTTACACTTCTTACCTCGTATTTCCTACTTCGTAACTACCTTTGAATCCCATGAACCTAAGGTTTCTTTTCTGCTTGTTTTTTGCAGTCTCTTTTTGCTTCTCTCAGGATACTACCGAAGTGAAAAAGTATACTATAGACGCCAATCAGTTCTATGGGTCCGTACTGCTACACAATACCGATATTTCGCATCTAATTGCAAATCACCCCGGCGGACTTATACTAGGTTTTAATAGAAAGACTTACGGTTCGCAGGCATGGGAGGCCTTATATAACTACCCGGATTATGGGGTCTCGTTCATTTATCAGGATATGAACAATGAAACGTTAGGAAAAAACTTTGGACTGTACGCCCACTATAATTTTTACCTCCTTAAAAGGAACGTGCAATTCAGAATTGGGCAAGGAATTGCTTACACCACCAATCCATATGATAGGGAAACCAATTTTAGGAATAACGCCTATGGTTCAGATTTTATGAGTTCTACCTATTTAATGCTGAATTATCATAAGGAGAATATTTTTAAGGGGTTGGGTTTTAAGGCAGGTATATCCGTTATCCATTATTCAAATGCCAACTTTAGGGCGCCCAACACGTCAACGAATACTTTTGCTTTAAACGCCGGATTGATTTATGATTTGGATGGGGGAGCAGAGCCGGATTACATTGCTAAACCTGAAAAAGTAAGGATTAAAGGACCTGTTAAGTACAACTTGGTTCTCAGGGGTGGCTTAAATGAGAGTGACGAAGTTGGTTCGGGACAGTATGGGTTTGTTGTACTTTCCGGATATGCGGACAAACGTTTGGGCAGAAAGAGTGCAATTCAACTGGGAACAGATATCTTTTTCTCCAATTTTTTAAAAGAGTTGATTCGGTTTCAGTCCATCGCTTTTCCTGAAAATAATGTTTCCGCTGATGATGATTTTAAAAGGGTTGGTTTGTTTTTAGGGCATGAGTTGTTTATTAATAAGATGAGCGTAATAACGCAGCTGGGTTACTACGTGTATTATCCATTCGATTTTGAAGGTAGGTTGTATAATAGGGTGGGTTTAAAACGGTATTTTGGGGATAAAGTGTTCGGGGCAATAACGTTGAAATCCCACGGAGCAGCGGCCGAAGCCGTGGAATTTGGTGTGGGAGTTCGTTTTTAGAGCAAAAAGAATTAAAGAATAAAAAGTTAATGATTAGTTATAAAATTTTTAGTATAAATAGAATCAATTCCCCCCTTGAGGGGGGTAGGGGGGTGTTTTTACAAGTGAAGAGAATAGCCCTTATCATTTTCCCAATTCTTACATTATTCTCTTGCTCTTCCGAAAATGGTCCAGACTGCCTTCAAAATTCCGGTGACTTGGTGCGGGAAGAAGTAGTACTCCCTAGTTTCGATAAAATAACAGTTTTTGAGAAAGTAGCCTTGGTTCTAAAACAAGGTGATATCCAGAAGGTAGAAATCGAAACCGGAGAATTTCTGATAGATGAAGTAAGTGCAGTTGTAGAAGAGGACCGGTTGATTTTAAGGAATGAAAATGGATGTAATTTTTTTCGGGAATATGGTATAACCACTATATATGTGACATCACCTAATATTACGCAAATACGAAGTAGCACGGGCCTTTCCATAACAAGTGATGGAATTCTGGACTATCCAAATCTTGCTTTGTTATCTGAAAGTTTTGTAAATCCAGAGTCAGAGACTACGGATGGTGAATTTGATTTGGCATTGAACGCTATTTCCGT
>CAJQMW010000546.1 GCA_905479535.1 uncultured Maribacter sp.
TGGGCGGATGGTTATAATTGCAAACGCTGCTCATCAGATAAGTACATAAAGGGAAAGCAACCGGCGAGCCGAAGGTGCAGTAAATGTGGGTTTGATGAATCCACCACCTCGGGCACTCTTTTCCATAAACTGAAGTTTGGCATTGATAAAGCCTTTGAGATGCTCTATGAGATCACAACAAGTAAAAAGGGTGCAAACAGCATCTGGCTGGCTGAACATTTTGGGGTCAACCAAAAGACCGCTTGGCTGTTCCGCCAAAAGGTACAAATGGCAATGAAGAGCAGTGAACGATATCCATTGGAAGACGAGGTCCATGTTGATGAATTTGAGATAGGCACACCTCAAGCAGGGGAACAAGGCAGGAGCAAAAGCGATAAAAAAGTTCGTATCGTCATTGCTTTTGAGCACAGAGATGGTAAATCGGGTAGAGGTTACGCCAGGGTCTTTGAAGATTACAGTGCTGAATCTTTGAAGCCGATCTTTGATACACATGTTAAAAATGACGCACAGGTCCTGGCAGATGGCTGGAGTGGTTATAGCCCGCTCAAGGAAAATTACCCCGACCTAAAACAGGTCCTGTCCGAAAAGGGAAAGAACTTCAAGATGCCGCATATTCAGATCAGAAACTTTAAAAATTGGCTCAGAGGTGTGCATTCCTATTGCAATAAGGAATATTTGCAAAGATATATAGATGAATATTTTTTTCGGTTCAACAGACGAAGCCACAGAATATCAATCCTGGACAAGATTATTGAGCGTTGTGTAGCACATCAACCAGTAACTTTTAGGGAAATCAAAATTTATGCGACTTAAATGGGTAACCCTAATAATTTATATATCAATCCAAAATACAGACTCCATCGCCAATTTGTAGGTCATAAGCCTCCGCTGTAATACCGGTTTCCTTATAGTAACCGGACAAGACCGCGGCCACGCATTCATCAACTGCATCGGTTTTAATTAGATTTATGGTGCAGCCCCCAAATCCGCCACCCATCATCCTCGACCCCATAACGCTATCTAGTTCCATTCCTATACTCACCAAACAATCCAACTCCTTTGTGGTTATTTCGAAATCTTTGGACATGGCCCAATGTCCTTCCCGTAATACTTTCCCCACTGATTGTGCATCACCCTTATCTAGTAGCGTAATCATTTTTAAAACCCTATCGTTTTCTTGAATTACATAGTTGGCCCTTTTTAGGTCCAATATTGAAACTTTACTCTGGATTTTATACAAATCATCCTCCGTAACATCCCTTAAAGAGAAAACGTTCTCTTTTATCTTTGCAATTTCCCTTACCACCGCTTCACAAGAAGACCTTCTTTTATTATATTCAGAATCTACGGCAAGGTTATGTTTTATGTTGGAATTTATGAGCACCCAATTATACCCCTCTAAATTAATGGGGACATACTTATGGCTCAAGTTCTTACAATCCAGGAACAGTGCATTCGCCTTCTTCCCGAACAATACTGCATATTGGTCCATTAATCCGCAATTAAGACCAATTCTGTGTTCGGCCTCTTGTGCAATCAAAGCGATTTCTTCTTTGGGTATTTCTTTTTCTAAAACTGTGGAAAGGGCGTAAATAAACCCGCAACATAAGGCGGCGGACGAAGATAGGCCTGCACCTATGGGGATATCACCTCCAAATACGCAATCAAATCCTTTTAGCGGATATTTTCGTTTACTTAAAATTTCCAGTATGGCCTTAAAATAATTCCCCCAAAAAGCAGCATAGGGGTGATGCTTTCCATTTAATTTAAAGTTTATTTTTTCCGGCGAAGTCAGAAAAGTTTCAATGTTTATATCATTTGATTTATTTGACCCGACGGCAAAATAAATCGCTTTTTCAATGGATGCCGGGAGTACATAGCCCAAATTATAATCGGTATGTTCTCCGATCAAATTTATCCTTCCGGGAGCTTTAATGGTTATAAAAGAATCGGAATATTTTTCCCTGAAATAGGATGCTATTTGAGATCGTATCATGGGTGGTGTAAGCTGATTGTAAAATACTTTAAAGTGTTCGTGTGGCTATCAAAATTATCGCAAAATGTTCTAGGACCTGTTAACACTAAGCCTAAAAGTGGCTTTTTCGCCTTTTTCCTAGATTTCAGTGTTGATTTTTGGCTACGTAGCCCGCTATGTCTACCCAAAATCACCTCGAAATCCAAAAAAATCATCAAAAAACCCATGGTTTTCGTTTAGTGTTAACAGGCCCTAATTCGAGTTGTTGAGCGGTCTATTCAGCATTCGGTCAAATGCTTCGAAAATAAAGGCTATGACCATTACTAAAGCGCACCCAATAAAATTAAGCCATAAGTAGCCTAATTTTTCCTCTCCGGAAGGATAAATATATATAAGGTTATAGTAAATGACACCAACTATAATCTGCGTAAGCACCGCGGCAAAGAACACGGCATTGCCCTTAATGAATTTAAAGAAAAATGCTAATAAGAATATTCCCAGGACATTACCGTAAAAAATACTGCCTATAATGTTTACTAACTGAATAAGGTTATCAAAAAGACTGGCAATACAGGCAATGAGGATGGCTACGATACCCCATAACAAGGTGAAACCCTTGGAGGCTTTTACATAATGTTCATCGGTTAAGCCCAAATTTCCCTTGTTTTTGTAAGAACCAAAGGATATCAATTCCATAAATGATTGAAGCTTTACGTTCAGGGGCTTATTCCTTTTGTAGATATCAAGTGCGGTTATGGTTCCCAACGCATTGAGCTCAGAGGCAGTTGATGACATTGCCGCGGACAGTATTACGGCCAATAACAATCCTACGAGTCCCCTCGGAAGGTTGTTTAGAATAAAATGGATAAATACATAATCCTTATCATTGGTCTCCACGACATCATTGGCTTGGCCTATCAGAGCTTTTGCGGCGACCCTATTGGTACTGTCCTTCTGATTGATACGTATGATATGCTGCTTGGCTTCTTCCACGGCCGCATATTCCTTAATTTCCAACGCAGCGGAAAAATCATTTTGTGCTATTCTCTTTTCGGCCTCCAATTCCATTTGACCTTGTTGCAACAATTTGTAATCTTCGGCATATTCGGATTCCATGACCGCCGCCGTAGCCGAAGGGTTGAAGTTGAGCGGCGAGGGGTTGTATTGATAGAAAACAAAGACCATTACCCCTACCAAGAGGATAAAGAACTGCATAGGAATCTTGAATATTCCGTTGAAGACCAGCCCTAATTGGCTCTCCCTTATGGATTTTCCGGAGAGATATCGCTGTACTTGACTTTGATCCGTTCCAAAATACGCCAGTGCCAAAAACAATCCCCCCGTAATTCCGCTCCAGAAAGTATACCTGCTTTTTGTATTCAAGCTAAAATCCAAAATCTCTAACTTATTGCTAGCACCGGCAATCTTCATGGCTTTACTAAACGTGATGTCCGAGGGTAGGTATCCCAATATAAAGAAGAAGGTGATGAACATTCCCGTCATGATGATGAACATCTGTTGCTTTTGGGTCACGCTAACAGCCTTGGTGCCTCCAGAGACGGTATAAATGATTACCAAAGTACCAATGATAATGTTCAACGTTCTTAAATCCCAGCCTAGAACTGCCGAAAGAATTATGGATGGGGCAAAAATGGTAATCCCCGCGGCAAGACCTCTTTGTATTAGAAATAAAAGAGCGGTGAGGGAGCGTGTTTTTAGGTCAAATCTGCTTTCAAGAAATTCATAGGCCGTGTACACTTTCATTCTATGGTACAGGGGCACGAAAACCAAACAAATAATTATCATCGCCAAAGGAAGCCCAAAGTAGAATTGAACGAACCCCATTCCATCATGAAAAGCCTGGCCAGGTGTGGATAAAAAGGTGATGGCACTGGCCTGGGTGGCCATAACGGATAAACCGATAGTCCACCATTTTGCCTCGTTACCACCACGGACATAGTCATTTACATTTTTACTTCCACGCGTTTTCCAAACGCCATAGGAAACAATGAAAAGTAAAGTTCCACAAAGGATAGTCCAATCTAAAACTCCCATATTATGTAAATGATGTCATTATATAAAAGAAAATAAGAACGTATAAAAGGTTAAGGATAAGAACAATCGAATATTCCTTTTTCCATGTCGTACTGTCGTCTTTTTCTTGATTCATCCTTTTAATTTCTCTTCTGACTCGACCTTTTCTTTTCCAACCGAAATCATATTGGATAATAGTTTGTAGGCTCCGGGAACGCCAGCAGGAAGTTCTCTGAAAAGGCTGAGTCCGGTATAAATATAGTGACCTTTACCGTAAGGAGCTACCAATAAACTGCCTTGTGTAGAACTTTCTCCCTCATCCTTCATTTCCAGGATAGGTGTAAATTCCTTTCCCCATTTATCAGGAAAGTACAAACCTCGTTCTTGTACCCAACCGTTAAAATCATTTGGAGTTATCTTATTCGGGAAGTTTACAAGGGCATGGTCCTTTGCAATGATACGGACTTCAGAATTTTCGTCGGTGACCCTGTCCCTTGATATTTCAAGTTGAAAAGGTGCAATATTTTCAAATTGATTGTCCCATCTCCCAGCGGTATTGTATTGTACAATAACATTGCCTCCTTTTTTTACGTAGTCCAAGATATATTTTTGTTTAAAGCTAAGGTCTTCTACCACGTTATAAGCCCTTATTCCAAGGACAACGGCATCATAATTATCCAAAGTATCCTCTGTAATGGTAGCGGGGTCAATAATATGTACGGTATAGCCTATTTGTTCCAAGCTGGTGGGCACATCATCCCCGGCACCTACGATATAGCCGATGTGCTGTCCTACCTTTTGAATGTCCAAGCGCACTACTTTTGCTTCTGAGGGCAATAGTACGGTCTGTGTGGGAACGTGGTCGTAACCAATGGTAACCAACTCTTTTGTCAGTTCTCTACCGTCTATCTTTATGATAGGGGAAATATAATCTTCATTTTCGTTGGATGGGGGGCTTAGGGTAAAATAGATTGTTTGCTCGTCACCCTTTTTTTCAATGTTGAAAGCTTTTGTTTCTGTATCTACGGTCCATCCTTTGCCATGGCATAATTGCACTCTTCCAACTAAATTATCCTTGTGTGCTCTTAGGGTCACCGGAATCTCTTTGGGAGAATCGTCCGAGAAAATAAGGACCTTATCGTTGAACTTGGCAGTAGCCTCGGGTATAATTTCAAAGGGCTGGTACAGTTCTCCTTTGTCCGGCTTGGCGAATTTATAGACCACTTCTTTCGAGAACGGAATGGTCATTCCGTCAAAATCTAATGTAAATGTGGCTTCAAGTGCCCCAGGTGTTTCGGGTATACCAATTAATTGAGGGTTTTTCACGGTGTAAGTACCCAAGGTCCCCTTTTCCATGAGCCAGTATGGACTCGTATAGTCCATATTTTCCGGAATGGTATAACTTATATCCTTTATGATATTTTCATTGTTCAGTAAGCTAAGCGATGTATCCAGTACCTCTTTCTGATTGATGAGAACAGAACTTAGAACAACGCTATTTTCAGCCCTGTTCAATGCCTCTAAATTTATAGATATAGCTTCTCCGGCATTTGCATAATCTGTTTTTGACGTTGCTTCCAGATAAATTCCGGAAACGGAGAGAATAATTGAGGCCAGCTCTTCCGTTTTTATCTTTTTCCAATGCTCGTCCTCAACTGCTTGAAGCAAGCTATGCGCTTTTAGTAATTGTGGTAAATGAATTGAAGGCTCTTTGAAATTGAAATTCAATTCGACAGCGTAAAGAATCTCTCCAATTTCTTTTCCACCCTCTATTCTGGACCAAGTCGTATTTATACCATCGAACAAATTGGTCTTGTCCGTTGGCAAATCCCCTTTCAAAAGTTCCACGTATTCCTCTTGGGAACCTCTACTACTTAATCGTCCGAACCCTTGACTTAGGTGTTGACTACTTGCCAAAGAAGCTATTTCGTTGTTGGACATCCCCAAAATAGGGTAGTAGGTACCCACGTCAAAATTCAGCATCTGTGACTTGTCCGCTTTTTCAAACTTCTCTTCACTACCGTAAAACCACCAAGAAGTATTAAAAAAAAGACGTTTTGGTTGCCAAGTTTCAGAGGTTTGTAGTTGATTTGGAAATACACTGGGGTCATTTGCCAGATCAAAGGCCTCAACACTCAGCATTGCCGATGAGGTATGATGCCCATGGGTAGAACCTGGGCTTCTGTGGTCAAACCTGTTGAAGATAATATCGGGCTTGAATTTTCTGATGGTACGAACTACATCACCGAGTATAAGTTCTTTGTTCCATATCTCCAGTGTCTCCTTTGGATGTTTAGAGTAACCAAAGTCATTGGCACGAGTAAAGAACTGCTCTCCACCATCAACCCTTCTCGCCGCCAATAATTCTTGGGTTCGCAAAACACCTAATAACTCCCTTAATTCAGGGCCAATGAGATTTTGACCACCATCGCCGCGTGTTAAGGAAAGATAACCTGTCCTAGCCTTTACATTGTTGGATAAGTACGAAATAAGCCTGGTATTCTCATCATCGGGATGGGCTGCTATGTATAATGCGGTCCCCAAGAAATTAAGTTTCTGGAGGGAGTGATAAATATCTGTTGATGAACTTTTCTTAGGAGCTTGACTTACTGATATTGATGGTGTAAAGAGGATACATACAAATAGTACCAGAAGATGGCGCATGGTGTCGGTTTTAGTCTAGTTTCAAAGATAACAAGATAAAATCCCGAGGGGAGTATTTTACGACTTCTTTAACAAACCACTAATCTTCGGCGTCTGGGACAAGGTTTTCGTCTTTATAGGTGGCTATGAGAATAACGCCCTTTTGCAGGATCAAGTTGTTCGGGTACGTAAGAATTTCACCATTATGCCTTCGTAAATGCATATGAAACGCCTTGATATCTTCGATTATAAATGCATCGTTATCTGGATTATCAGGGGTCAGAATTTCCTTGTCCAGTATTCTAATGGTATTGCCAATTTTAAAAGGAAAGGAAAAGAATATAATGACACCTGCCGTCACATTACTTAAAATGGACCATTGCGCAAAGAGCGCCACTCCAATAACCGCAAATACCGAGGACAGTAGTATTCCTAAATCCTTGTAGTGGATGCCCCAAATAAGTGTTAGGGCCGCCAGTGCGATTATCGTTAGTCCTATAGAAATATATTTGACGATAAGATTTGTCCGTACCGGATTTATCTCTGCTATTTTACCAACCTTTCTAACTGTTTTGGTGAATATGAATTTTAAGACCAACACCAAAATAAAGGTGATTAGGCTATACAAAAATTCGTTTCTGTGGTTGGCAATAAATTCTTCCATTTGCTACAATCCTAAACTGTCGCGCAAATATAAATCCTTATTGTGGTTCTGTTGCCAATAAGGGGTCTTTAAGGAATTAATTTTCTTAGCGGTAGAAGTAAGCATCTTTGCATTTTGTCCAAAGCCACCCTTATAGGAATCTGTCCAGCTTTCAATGGTATGCGGAAACTCGCTGGTAAATGTAATTTTTAAAGTACGCTCCAGTTCCGTATACGTAATTTCATAGGTGCTCATTTCGTTCTCCGTTGTCCACAAAGCGGTGGCAGCATATCCCTTCAATTCTTTATGGGTAAGCCTTATATATTCAAAAGATGGAATGATTTCCATTTCCCCGATCGGTAAATTTTCTGGAGCTATTCTGATTTTATTCCAAATCTCGTCTTCCAATGGTATTTTTTCCAAATTGATATTCTGATCGGCTTCCGATTCAAAATAGGAATGGGACAAAATATCGAAATCGGTTCGGTTATTAAGCTGCGCATAGACTTGACCACACCATTCTTGACTCGAAAAGGAAACTTTTAATGCATGCTGATTATCATGAACCGGATAAAAACTACTCGTCATGATGGAGTAGGGGTAAATACCTGTTAGATAATTCTTGGTGCTGTTCAATTTGAGCACAGGAATGTTAATGGGGTCACTTTCGTCTGCTTTTACCTGTAATCCCGGTAAAAAGGGTTCGGTAACATAGATCAATACAGCGGTTCCTTCGCGAAGTTCCCCGTACCTGGCCTGCTCAAGTTTATAGGAAGTTATTTCGGCTTTCCCTTCGTACCAATAGTCCTTAAACTCTTGAGAAAGTTCTTCCTTATTTAAATTCTCGTTTCCTTTCTCCCCGTTTAAGGCTATGGCTTCCTCTTTTTCAGCCACTTTTTCCTTACAGGATTCTACTCCTGTAAAAATTAACCCTAATAAAACAATTGATATCTCTAGTTTGAGCCACTTTTTGAACATACTATTTATTTTTAATAAAATTACTTAAAATGAATTACTCGACCATGGTAGTTAACATTTTGTATACCAGTTGTGTCGGTAACCCTACTACGTTTGTGTAGGGGCCTTTTATCTCCTCTATGGCTATTAAGCCGATCCATTCTTGAATTCCGTAAGCCCCGGCCTTATCATACGGTTGATAATTATTGATGTAACTCACGTTACGCATTTGATACCTGAAATATACTAATTTTAACGTTTGAATTGTTGATAACCCTTTGACAAGACACGGACATGGAAAATTTTGCGGATCTCTACACCGACTACCTGATA
>CAJQMW010000547.1 GCA_905479535.1 uncultured Maribacter sp.
TGATATGACAGATCTGGACAATCCCGTCTTGCATGACACCTATTTGGGCCCCACCAGTGCAATAGACCATAATGGTTACGTTCTGGGGAATGAGTTCTTCTTGGCCAATTATACCGCTGGGGTACGTGTGCTTGATATTTCACAAATAGAAGGACGGACGATAACCGAAACCGGTTTTTTTGATACGTTTCCTGCCAGTGACAATACGCAGTTTGATGGCGTTTGGAGCGTATATCCCTATTTTGAAAGCGGCAAGATTGTCGTAAGTGATATTGACCGAGGCCTTTTTGTCATCAAAAAATCGAATTAAGGATATGGGAAAAATTCTTTTATTCTTACCTGGCATTTTAGTCTTTTCTTGTGCAAAAGAGGATGCGACCATTCCTTTAGAGGCTTCAGAATCCAACTTTCTGGGAGAAATTCAATGGCCCCAAAATTTTGGGAGCGCTCCTTTGGAGGTTCGGGTATAGAGATTTACTATGATATCACTAAAAAAAACGATGGCGGCTATGTGATTGCCGGAAACACGTTCAGTAACGACGGCGATATTTCAAATAATAAAGGCGAATCGGATTTTTCGCTCATCAGAGTGAATAACGCTGGCAGTTTGGTCTGGGAGCGTACGTACGGGGGAACACAATTTGACGCTGCCCAAGCCGTTGTTCAGAGTTCGGACGGAGGTTTTTTTGTGGTCGGGAATTCTAAAAGCTCGGACTTGGATGCTAATTTCAACAGTGGCGAAAATGACATTTGGGTCATAAAAACCGATCAAGAAGGTAATCTTGTCTGGCAAAAATCCTTTGGGGGATTGGGAATCGATTTTGGCTTTGATATCGTTGAAAATTCCGAAGGCGATATTTTGGTCGTCGGAGAATCCTCTAGCACCAATTTTCTATCAGTTACTTCCAAAGGAAAATCGGACCTTATTGTAATAAAAATCAAGTAGGTCCTCTTATTCTATCTTCAATAGAAAGTCCCTATTATTCCATACGTTATAATAATGTTAGGTTTTATGGTAAAACCCTACTTATACAGTATATTTGTAAACTATTTAGATTAAATCTATTTAACTATGATTCAAGTTTCGGAAACGGCAAAAAAGAAGGTCATCAACCTAATGACAGAAGAGGGTTTTGATGCGGCCAAGGATTTTGTTCGAGTAGGTGTAAAGAGCGGTGGTTGCAGCGGATTGTCCTATGAATTGAATTTTGACAACAAGCTAAGCGAAACCGATAAACTTTTTGAGGATAACCAAGTACGGATTATCGTGGATAAAAAAAGCTTTTTGTACTTGGTGGGAACTGTTTTGGAATACTCGGGTGGATTAAATGGAAAGGGATTTGTTTTCAATAACCCGAATGCACAGCGCACTTGTGGTTGTGGCGAGAGTTTTTCATTATAAAAGCCCCCTAGCCCCCAAAGGGGGAACTATGGGGGATAAGTAATAAATAGTTTTTGAAATATTTGAAAGAAAGAATACTATGAAAAGGACAAATTTTTTAACGAATATAAATTCCCCCTTTGGGGGCTAGGGGGCTATGGCATATACAGAAGAGGAATTAAAAAAAGAGCTAGAGACCAAGGAGTACGAGTACGGCTTCTATACGGACCTTAAGTCGGACACTTTTCCGAAAGGATTGAGTGAGGATATCGTTCGAGCTATTTCCAAAAAGAAAAATGAACCGGAATGGATGACCGATTGGCGAATTGAAGCCTATCGTGTTTGGGAAAAGATGGAAGAGCCAGAGTGGGCAAATGTGCGATATCAAAAGCCCGACTTCCAAGCTATAAGTTATTATAGTGCCCCTAAAAAGGCCGACCCGAACAAAACTTTGGACGATGTGGACCCGGAGTTACTGGCGATGTATAAAAAGTTAGGCATATCGGTAGATGAGCAGAAAAAGTTACAGAATGTAGCCGTTGATATTGTTGTGGACTCTGTTTCCGTAGCTACGACCTTTCAAAAGACATTGGCAGAAAAAGGGATTATTTTCATGCCTATCTCCGAGGCCATTCAGGAACATCCAGAATTGGTAAAGAAATATATGGGAACCGTAGTTCCTAAAACCGATAATTTTTACGCAGCATTGAATTCGGCCGTATTTACTGACGGGTCGTTCTGCTATATCCCTAAAGGAGTAAGATGTCCTATGGAGTTGTCCACTTACTTCCGGATTAATGAAGGGGGCACGGGCCAGTTTGAACGTACCTTGGTGATTGCGGAAAAAGGCAGCTATGTCAGTTATTTGGAAGGCTGTACCGCACCTTCCAGAGATGAAAACCAACTGCATGCGGCCGTGGTAGAATTGATTGCCATGGATGATGCGGAGATTAAATACTCTACCGTACAAAACTGGTTTCCCGGTAATAAAGAGGGTAAAGGAGGGGTATACAATTTTGTAACCAAAAGAGGACTTTGTGAAAAAAACTCAAAAATTTCTTGGACCCAAGTAGAAACGGGTTCTGCGGTGACTTGGAAATACCCTTCTTGCATCTTGAAAGGTGATAATTCTGTCGGTGAATTTTACTCTATTGCCGTGACCAATAATTATCAGCAGGCGGATACAGGTACTAAAATGATTCACCTAGGAAAAAACACAAAGAGTACCATTATCTCCAAAGGAATCTCTGCCGGAAAATCCCAGAACAGCTATAGGGGTCTCGTCCAAATAGGATCAAGAGCGGAGAACGCACGTAATTTTTCGCAGTGCGATTCTTTGTTGATGGGGAATGAGTGCGGTGCACATACCTTCCCGTATATCGAAGCTAAAAATAAGTCGGCCCAGGTAGAACACGAAGCTACGACCAGTAAAATTGGTGAAGACCAAATTTTCTATTGCAACCAAAGAGGGATAGATACGGAAAAGGCGATTGCGCTGATCGTAAACGGTTTCAGTAAAGAGGTCTTGAATAAATTGCCAATGGAGTTTGCCGTTGAAGCGCAAAAACTGTTGGAAATAAGCCTCGAAGGTTCAGTTGGTTGACAATAGGAATGTTCCCTTTTTGCCTCCGACGAGGAACGAGAGGAAGGCATAACTTTAGGGGTGTTTTTGAAAAACTTAGATACGTACAAAATGAAAAAATTATTACTTGTTTTTGCAATGACGTTTGCTTTTACTTCCTGTAAGGAGGCAAAAAAAGAAGACAAGGTGGATGTTGTAGAAAATGTAAGGCCAGAGGTAAAGCTATATACCTTTGATGGGGGAACGGTAATGGTAAATAACTTGGAGTTATTTTCCCAGGACACCACATATAGGGGACAGACAAAAGAGTTTTCGGACCCATTTTACGTTATCGGCCACCCAAAAGGAAATCTAATGTGGGACGCAGGCCTTCCGGAAATGTTGGTTCCCATGCCAGAACCCTATACCGACCCAAGTGGCGCATTCACGGTTTCAAGGAAAGACTCGGTTATAAATCAGCTGAAATCCATAGGAATGGACATTGACGATATCAAGTACATCGCTTTGTCCCATACCCATTTTGACCATAGCGGACATGCAAATGTTTTTAAGAATGCTACGTGGTTGGTGCAGGAAAAAGAGTATGATTTTGTGACGAGTGAGGAAACCCAAAATAACAACGCTGATATTTATGGGGCAATAGCGGAATTAAAAAACACTCAAAAGCTCAATGGGGATTTCGACGTATTCGGGGATGGTAGTGTTATCATAAAATCGATGCCGGGCCATACGCCTGGACATCAGGTTTTATATTTGGACTTAGCCGAGAATGGTCCGACTTTATTGACCGGGGATTTGTATCATTTGTATGAAAACCGCAAGTTTAAAAGGGTACCTATTTTCAATTTTGATGTTGAACAAACATTGAACAGTATGGAAGATTTTGAAGCTTTCGCAAACGAAATGAATGCAAAAGTATATATACAACACCATAAAGAGGATTTTAATAAGATGCCGAAGGCACCAGAATATTTAAAATAGAACACAATGTTAAAAATTACGGATCTACACGCTCAGGTAGAGGATAAAGAAATATTAAGGGGTATTAACCTCAATGTAAAGGCAGGGGAAGTACATGCCATCATGGGACCTAACGGTTCCGGTAAAAGTACTTTGGCCGCTGTTATAGCTGGGAAAGAAGAATTTGAAGTAACCAAGGGGTCTGTTGAGTTGAACGGTGAGGATTTAGAAGATATATCACCTGAAGAACGGGCTCATAAAGGAGTATTTCTTTCATTTCAATATCCCGTGGAAATACCCGGAGTTTCTGTAACCAATTTTATGAAAACAGCCATTAACGAGTCTCGCAAAGCAAACGGGTTGGAGGATATGCCGGCCAATCAAATGTTGAAATTGATTCGTGAGAAATCGGAATTGCTGGATATTGACCGGAAATTTCTATCACGCTCCCTGAATGAAGGATTTTCTGGAGGTGAGAAAAAAAGGAACGAGATTTTCCAAATGGCCATGTTAGAACCTAAACTTGCTATTTTGGATGAAACTGATTCCGGTTTGGATATTGATGCTTTACGCATAGTCGCCAATGGCGTAAATAAATTGAAAAGCAAGGATAATGCGGTTATTGTCATTACGCACTACCAACGCTTGTTAGAATATATTGTGCCGGATTTTGTCCATGTTTTGCACAATGGTAGAATAGTAAAGTCCGGCGGAAAAGAATTGGCAATGGAGCTGGAAGAAAAGGGGTATGACTGGATCAAGAATGAGGCTGTAGTATAAACTAGAAAGCAGTCGAGGTAGACAGTTTTAAAACTGAATACTGAATACTGAAAACTGATTAAAATGGATTTAAAAGATAAATTGATTTCTTCCTTTATGGCGTTTGAAGACAACGTGGATGTTGAACATCCTGTTCACGATGTTCGGATGGAGGCCATCAAGAATTTTGAAGCAAAAGGATTTCCTTCCAAAAAGGAAGAGGCTTGGAAATATACATCATTGAACAGTCTTCAAAAAGTAGACTTCAGTATTTTTCCCAAGCAGGAAAATGCATTGGAATATAAAGATGTTAAACGTTATTTTCTTCATGAAATCGATACTTATAAAATCGTTTTCATTGATGGGATCTATAGTTCTTACCTCTCCGAAACTACGCATGACGGGGTGGATATTTGCTTGATGAGTTCGGCTTTGACCAAACCCATGTACAAGCAGATAATTGACGTGTATTTTAACAAAGTCGCTTCTAAGGACGAGTCGCTGACTACACTCAATACAGCCTTTAGTAGGGAAGGAGCATATATCTATATTCCAAAGAACAAGATGCCCAAAAAGCCTGTGGAAATCTTGAACTTTGCTACAGGGAACGAAGCTTCATTGTTATTGCAGCCTAGAAATTTGGTCATTGTAGAGGAAAACGCCGAAGTTCAGATCATAGAGCGGCACCAAAGCTTGACCTCAAACGAGATATTGACGAATTCCGTTACTGAAATTTTTGCTGCTGAAAGTGCCATTGTGGATTATTATAAAATTCAGAACGATGCGGGTACGGCTTCACTTATAGATAACACTTATATTAATCAAAAAACCAAGAGCCACGTAAAGGTGCATACTTTTTCTTTCGGCGGAAAATTGACGCGTAACAACCTCAACTTCTATCAGAATGGAGAGTATATGGACTCTACCATGAAAGGCGTCACCATTCTAGGTGAAAAACAACATGTGGACCACCATACCTTGGTGCATCATATTGAGCCTAATTGCGAGAGTCATCAAGATTATAAGGGAATCTACGGGGAGAATTCTACCGGGGTCTTTAATGGAAAAATAATCGTGGATAAAATCGCCCAAAAGACAAATGCCTTTCAACAGAACAATAATATTCTGGTAAGTGATAAAGCCACTATTAATACCAAGCCGCAATTGGAAATTTTTGCGGATGATGTAAAATGCTCCCACGGTTGTACCATAGGTCAGTTAGATGAGGACGCACTATTTTATATGCAATCTAGGGGAATCCCAAAAAAGGAAGCTCGTGCCTTGTTGATGTACGCTTTTGCGAACAACGTTTTGGAGAGTGTTCGGATACCCGAGTTAAAGACACGGATCAACAAATTAATTGCCAAGAAACTGGGTGTCAATTTGGGATTTGATTTGTAAAAAGCTCGTAAATATAGCTCCTCACCTCAGATGAGGGGAGGTGGCTTTTCCAATCTATTGGAAAAGACGGAGGGGTTGAAAAAACAGTTCAAATCTCTACAAAACCTTTCAATTTTTTAGAATGCTCAAAACCACTTTAGATATCCAAAAAATCCGTAAAGATTTCCCCATACTCAAAAGAGAAGTCAGCGGTAAACCGCTGGTGTATCTGGACAATGCCGCTACCTCCCAGACCCCACAGCAGGTTATAGATGTGATAGTAGATTACTATCAAAACTACAATGCCAATATCCACCGGGGCGTACACGCGCTTTCACAAGAGGCAACGGATAAATACGAACAGGCCAGAGTAAAGATTCAAAGGCATTTTAACGCTGCAAAACCCCACGAAATAATCTTTACATCGGGGACTACCCATAGCATCAATATTGTGGCCAACGGATTTTCATCACTTATTAAAAAAGGAGATGAAATTTTAGTATCCGCCATGGAGCATCATTCCAATATCGTGCCGTGGCAAATGCTATGCGAGCGGACCGGGGCGATTTTAAAAGTGATTCCCATGAACCAAGAGGGGGAGTTGTTAATGGATGTTTATGACGATCTGCTTTCGGACACAACCAAATTGGTATTCTGCAACCATATCTCGAATGCATTAGGAACGATTAATCCGATAGAAGAAATCATTGAAAAGGCACACAAAGTAGGTGCTGCAGTACTAATAGATGGCGCCCAAGCCGCTCCTCATTTAGTGGCCGATGTTCAAAAACTGGATGTTGATTTCTATACCGTATCTGCCCATAAAATATGTGGGCCCACAGGAGTGGGAATGTTATACGGTAAGGAAGATTGGTTGAACAAGTTGCCTCCGTATCAAGGTGGAGGTGAGATGATTGCAGAGGTTACTTTTGAGAAAACGACCTATGCAGATTTGCCTCATAAGTTTGAAGCTGGAACGCCCAATATATGTGGCGGAATCGCTTTTGGTGCTGCTTTGGACTATATGAATGCTATTGGTTTTAAAGCTATCGCGGAATATGAGTATGAGTTACTCACCTATGCCACACAGGAGTTATTAAAAATAGACGGACTTAAAATTTACGGAACCGCTAAAAATAAGACTTCGGTTATTTCTTTCAATATTAAGGGAATACACCCTTATGACATTGGAAGTATTTTGGACAAATTGGGTATAGCTGTGCGCACGGGCCACCATTGCGCCCAACCTATTATGGATTTCTACAAAATACCAGGAACCGTACGAGCAAGTTTTAGCTTTTACAATACCAAGGAGGAGGTAGATGTTTTGGTGAAAGGAGTGGAACGGGCAAAAGCAATGTTGCTTTAGACCATTATCCGATCATTAACTTAAAGTATTGAAATCCATCTATTCTTATCGTATTTTTGTGGAAAACGGAGAAATGGAAATTAAGGAGATACAGGCGGAAATAGTTGACGAATTTGCCATGTTCGAGGATTGGATGCAGCGGTATGAATACATGATAGAGCTCGGAAAATCCCTTCCTATGATCGATGAAGAATTCAAGACCGATGACAATATTATTAAAGGATGTCAAAGTAAGGTCTGGGTACATGCGGAACTTCAGGACGAAAAGTTGGTCTTTACAGCGGATAGTGATGCCATTATTACCAAAGGAATTATTGCCATATTGATCAGAGCTTTTAGCAACCAGAAACCGCAGGATATTATTGACGCGGACACAGAATTTATAGACGAGATAGGATTAAAGGAGCATTTGTCTCCTACAAGGGCGAATGGCCTGGTAAGTATGATCAAGCAGCTTAAGTTATATGCCGTGGCTTACCAAACACAATTGAATTAAGTTTATAGGTTATCCGGCTTTTGGCCTTGTTAATGAGTTTGTAAGAAAAACACTCATTAAACTTTTAACCTATAAACTCCTAAACTTAAAATTATGAGCGAATTAGATGTAGCAGAAGATAGTGCCGAACTAGGCGAAAAAATTGTAAAGATCTTAAAGACGATTTATGATCCTGAGATACCCGTGGATATTTATGAACTGTGACTGATATACGATGTTTTGGTTAACGAGGACAACGAGGTAAAAA
>CAJQMW010000548.1 GCA_905479535.1 uncultured Maribacter sp.
ATGATACCCTGCAAAGTATCGGTGAGGAAACCAACACTAACTTGATATTATTGCCCAATTCCCCCCAAGCGGGAAGTGATATGCTAAACAACATGGTAGCCTCTTTTACGGCGAGCAATATGATAGGGGAATCCATGAAAAAGACGAACGTAAAGAAAAAGGAGTAGTGTATACTTATACGTTGTGCGTCATTTTCGCGGCGATAGAAAAAGTGAACAATAATCTTAAATAAGTTCTATGACAAGAATGAATCCATACATTTATTTTAATGGTAATTGTGAAGAGGCCTTCAATTTTTATGAAGGAGTTTTTCGCAAAGAGATTTCATACATTGGACGCTATAAAGATGTTCCAAAAAAAGACAGACACATTTTTCAAGAGATGGACGAAAAAAAAATCATGCATGTCACTTTGGATATTAGTGCAGAAACAAGTTTGAACGGAGCTGACCATACAGAAGGATATCAAGAGTCAAAAGGATATAGCAACTTTGGCCTTATCATTCATACAGAAGGTAAAGATGAAGCTGACAGGCTATTTAATGAACTCTCCGAAGGTGGACAAAAAACATTGCCAATGCATATGACATTCTGGGAGTCCTATTATGGTAATTGTATTGACAAATTTGGCATTACCTGGAAGATTACTACGTAATTAAAACAATAAAGTAATTCGTTAGACAAGCAAAAAACGAACGCACAGCACGGTATATAACTAATGGCTAAGTGGGTTATATCGATTAAATTTCTTACAAATAATTAACTCTCTTTATTTCCTAATACATTACCAGACGGCTTCGCCGTGGCTTCTGGGGTCTCACGCTGCTACCGCAGCTGCCAACATTTGCTCCCCAAATTTGATTGTGCCACAATGAGCCAAGTTCAGCCACTGGTCATGTACAAGACCGTTGAAAAACCCCCGTACAGTTAGATATATGTGGATTTTTGTTGACATCATTTATAAAATGCCGATAAGTATTAAAAATTAATTAGTTCTTTTGCTGAATCTTCGCCCAAGAATCACGTAAGCCGACGGTCCTGTTGAATACCAATTTTTCAGCGGTTGAATCCGGGTCAACACAAAAATAGCCAATACGCTGAAACTGAAAACGTTCTCCGGCGGTAACTTCTTTCAGGCTTGGTTCTGCGTATCCGGTAATAACTTCTAAGGAATCAGGATTTATAAATTCCATGAAGTCCTTATCCTTTTGCGCATCCGGACTTTCATGGGTAAATAGGCGATCGTACAGTCTAACTTCTACAGGAATAGCGTGTGCTATAGAAACCCAATGAAGCGTTCCCTTAACGCGACGGAGACTTTCAGGAGAGCCACTACCGCTCTTGCTTTTGGGGTCATAAGTACACTGTACTTCAGTAATATTTCCATCGGTATCTTTAGTGCAGCTTTCCGCTTTTATGATATATCCATTTTTAAGACGTACTTCACTGCCTAATTTTAAACGAAAGAATTTCTTATTGGCCTCCTCTTTAAAATCCTCCTGTTCAATATAAAGTTCTCTGGAAAAAGGCACTTGTCTAGAACCTGCCGATTCGTCTTCTGGATTGTTTTCCGCATCCAACCATTCTTCCTGTCCCTCCGGGTAATTGGTGATAACTACTTTCAAGGGATTTAAAACTCCCATGACCCTAGGAGAAATTTTATTCAAGTGCTCTCGTACATGAAACTCCAGTAAGGAAACGTCGATAAGGTTGTCTCGTTTTGCAATACCAATGATATCCGCAAAATTGCGCAGGGATTCCGGCGTGTAACCCCTTCGTCTTAAACCGGAAATAGTCGGCATTCGGGGATCGTCCCATCCATTGACCACACCTTTTTCAACCAATTGAGCCAGTTTTCGTTTACTAACCACAGTATGACTCAAGTTTCTTCTGGCAAATTCCCTTTGTTTAGGCCGTACTTTAGCGGGGTCGCAAACTTCATCCAGAAACCAATTATACAGTTCCCGATGGGGTAAAAACTCCAACGTACATAAAGAATGGGAGACTTGCTCGATATAATCGCTCTCCCCATGTGTCCAATCGTACATTGGATAAATACACCAATCGGTATTTGTTCTATGATGTGCCCGATGTAGAATACGGTACATGATGGGATCACGCATCAACATATTGTCGGAAGCCATATCTATTTTTGCCCGGAGTACGTGGGTTCCTTCTTCAAAATTACCGTTTTTCATCCCTTCGAACAGCTTTAAATTTTCTTCAACGGAACGATTTCGGTAGGGACTCTCCTTTCCAACTTCGGTAGGAGTTCCTTTTTGTTCCGCCATGTCCTCGGAGGATTGACTGTCAACATAGGCTTTATCCTCCTTTATAAGTTGAACGGCCCAATCATAGAGTTGCTGGAAATAATCCGAAGCATACCGTTCGGTATTCCATTCGAAGCCTAACCATTTCACGTCTTTTTTTATGGCATCCACAAACTCTTGTTCTTCCTTAGCGGGGTTAGTATCATCGAACCTGAGGTTAACCGGGGCATCGTATCGAAGACCCAGCCCAAAATTCAGGCAAATGGAGCTGGCATGGCCAATATGTAAATACCCGTTTGGCTCCGGAGGAAACCTAAAGCGTAGGTCTTTTTTGGAAAAACCATTTTCTAGGTCCTCCTCAATTAGCTGTTCTATAAAATTCAAAGACCTGGATGTCTCGCTCATGTCGCGTTTTTAATTTAAAAATATCTCAAAGCAAAGATTTGTAATTCTTTTTTACCTCTCTTTAGGAGAGGTCGGAACTGTTTTTTAACAGTTTCGGGTGAGGCAGTACAAAAGTAGCAAAAATGCGGTAATCCCTAAGTTTAAAAAAGGTTCACCCTGTATAAAATGCTTTTCACAACAGAATTAAACCGGCCTACAACATTAAATTTCGTACGCGTGTTATAAGTAACATATTTGTTTTCGGATACTAGGTTTAAATGAAAGACCTTCAACATTCATAAAAAGTAGGGGCCCAAAACTACAAGACATTATGAAAACTTATTACAAAAAACACACGTTACTGGCAATGTTCTTGCTGTTCAGCTTCCTACAGCTGAGCGCTCAGGCCATTGTAATCAACGCTCCGGAACCTGCCGATAATCCTAATTTGGCTGGAAATTCCCCATGGACCGCTATTTGTGCGGGAAATGGAGGCTTCAATGAATACTTTGTAAACATCACCTGGGCCGGAACAGCCAATGCAGGCAACGAGTTTATTTTAGAACTATCGGACTCCGGCGGAAGTTTCGCCAGCCCAACTACTTTGGCCACGATTACGGACC
>CAJQMW010000549.1 GCA_905479535.1 uncultured Maribacter sp.
ATTGGTTCACACCTTATACGTATAGGCAAACAGCACACTATTTAGTTAAGATGGAACAGCTGAGTCAATATACATTTTAGCGATCTCAGCCTTGTATTTCTCGCGGATGACACGCCGCTTTAATTTTAGAGTTGGGGTCAATTCAGCTTCAGCACCATCTTCGTGAAGGGGAAGCCAAGGGCTTGCAATCAACCGAAACTTCTTGATTTCCTCAACATGGCTAAATTCCGGGTTATATTTATCAATAATTTTCTGATATCGCTTTTGAGATTTTTTATGTTTTATCATTTCATTCAAGTTCGCGCAGGAAAGACCCTTTTTCGTACAATAATTCCTTAAGGCCTCTTCAGCTGGAAGGATCAATGCCGAAACGAATTTTTGTCTATCCCCAATTACCATCATTTGCTCGATCAAAAAATCTTCTTTCACCCTATTTTCAATGGGGGCCGGTGCTACGTATTTGCCACCTGAAGTTTTTAACAGTTCCTTTTTTCGATCGGTGATTTTTAAAAATTCACGCCCTGTCGGTTCTTGTATCAGTTTGCCTATATCACCGGTACGAAACCATTTCTTGCCATTTATCATGCAAAAAACCTGTGCATTGATTTCAGGTTTTTTAAAATAGCCTATCATCACGTTTGGCCCGTGAGCCAAAATTTCACCCTCGTCCTCATTGTAATCCCCAACATTAGTGTCTATTAGAATCTCGATCCCGTCCAATAGTGGCCCGGTAGTCCCCAACATTATACCATCCATTTCCAAGGTGTTAACGGTTAAGGTCGGGGAAGTTTCGGTAAGTCCGTATCCTTCAAGAATTGGGATGCTGGCCGCGTTAAAGAGACGCATAATCTTTACGGAACACGGTGCAGCACCTGTTATAATTCCTTTTACCCTTCCTCCTAACGCTTCTCTCCATTTACTAAAGATCAATTTGTCCGCAATGCTCCATTTTAGCTTTGCGCCAAAGCTAATTTCTGATATGGCTCCCAATTGTCCGTAAGCCTTAATGCCCAAAAAAACAGTTTCTTTTTAACACCTTTCAACGTCAAGCCTTTGTTATAAATAGCCTCGTAAATTTTTTCAAGTAGCCTTGGTACTGTAGTAAAAGATACCGGTTTCACGGCAGCCAAATCACCATCGGGCCCGCTTAAATTATCGGTTCCGGCAAAATAGACCTCACATCCTTTATTATGGTAGAAAAAGGGGATGATAAAACTATGGAATATCTCTCAAAAAAAATTGTATCCATCCGCGTGCAATCCGCGTGCACCCTCAAAACGAAAAAAGCCCTCACATTAGTGAAGGCCTTTGTTTACTTGTGGGCCCTACTGGATTCGAACCAGTGACCCCCTGCTTGTAAGGCAGGTGCTCTGAACCAGCTGAGCTAAGAGCCCTAAAAGGGATGCAAATATAGAATAGTTTTATTTAGTCCAAAAGAAAAAATGACAAAAAATTAGACCACCTCCGCCACCACAAAATTACTGCCCCCGACAAAAATCAAATCGTCCTCCTGAGTAGCTCTTTTGGCGGCCTCATATGCCGTATTTACACTAGAATAGCTTTTGCCTTTTAATCCAATCGCATTTGCCTCCTCCATCAATTTATTTTCATCCAAACCTCTTGGAATGTTAGGCCTACAAAAATAGTAATGTGCATTCTTTGGAAAAATAGAAAGGACGCTGTCTAGGTTCTTATCCTTTACAAAACCTAAAATGACATGTAGTTCTTTATAAACTTCTTCTTGCAGTTGATCCAACACCAATGTTAAGCCTTCATGGTTATGTGCCGTATCACAGATAATTTTGGGAGACTCGGCCAAAACCTGCCAGCGTCCCATAAGCCCTGTATTTTGTTGAACCTTTAATAGACCTTTTTTTTTATGCCGAACAGAAACCTTAAAGCCCGAAAGCAAATCGATTACGGCAATAACCCCTTTTATGTTTTTTTCTTGATAAACTCCAAGAAGAGATGATTTAAAACGTTCCTTTATGGCGGTGTCGGCAAAAATCAAGGAAGATTTATTTTTCTTTGCAACGGACTCAAAAACCGCTTTAATTTCTTGCTGGGTCTCACTAACAATCACCGGAATACCCGGTTTAATTATTCCAGCTTTTTCTTGTGCGATTTCCGATAAGGTAGCACCCAACATCTCCATATGGTCAAATCCGATATTGGTAATCAAGGAAACTTCAGGAGTTATAATGTTGGTAGAATCCAATCGCCCGCCCAAACCGACTTCAATGATGGCAATATCTACTTCTTTAGCGGCAAAATAACTGAATGCCATCCCAACTGTCATTTCAAAAAATGACAATTTATGTAATTTTAAAAAAGGTTGATTTTCAGAAATAAAGTCCACGACGAATTTTTTACTAGCCTTTTTTCCGTTTATACGGATTCGTTCCCTAAAATCCTTTAGATGGGGAGAAGTATATAATCCGACCTTGTAACCGGCCTCTTGAAGGATTGAGGCAAGCATGTGGCTACTAGAGCCTTTTCCGTTTGTTCCGGCAACGTGAACACTTTTAAAACTAAGTTGTGGGTTGTTCAGATGTTTTGCGAATTCGGTGATTCCATCCAGTTTGGCATGATACGCAGAATTTCCTTTGAGTTGGTACATGGGGAGTTGGGCGAACATCCAGTTCAAGGTCTCCTTATAGGTCACTCTCCCAACTTAAAATTCACAACAACAAAACCTACTTGTTGACTTGGAGCATTGGAGTCTAAATTCCATTTATGCATAAAGGCGGTTTTTTTAGCAGGTTCTAATAAGCAAGGATTATTGTTGGTAGTTCCTCTTACCCCTGGTGTTGCACTGACCACCTTTCCGTTTCTGTCCACAACGATTTTCACCACTACTCTACCCGACTCATTACATTCCTGATGAACTTTTCCTTTGTTCACCAATGACCTTCCGTTTAAGCCGTAGCCCCCAGTTCCACTGCCAGAACCTGGACTACCATAATAGCTTGTAGCATACGGGTCTCCATCCGCTTGGCCCTTGTCGCCAGCTTTATCATCATCTCCTTCACTCCCAGAGGCTGTTCCGTCAGATTTATTCAAGCCGCCCATCATTTCATCCAGCTTTTTCTTTTTGGCTTCTTGTTCTTGTCTTGCCTTTTCTTCGGCATCCTTTTTCTGTTGTGCTATTTTGGCCGCTTTGGCCTTTTCTGCCTTTAGGGCATCTTCCTTACGTTTCTGAGCTTCTTTGGCAGCATCTTCAGCACGTTTTTTTGCCTCATTTGCTTGTTTGATTTTTATAGCCTCCTCACTTTCCTTTGTCAACACCTTTTCAGACGGAGCTTCTTTAGCCACGTTTTCTTCTGGAACTTCTTCAATTTCTTCCTCTTCAACAATTTCCTCTTGAACTTCCTGCTTTACAGGTTCCTCGGGTGGAGTATCCAAAGGTTCCGAAATAATCTTTTCTTTCGGCTGTACCTGTCCGCTACCAAAATCTGTAGTTCCAAAATTTACTGAAATACCATTTTCAATGGGGGGATCCATATAAGTGAGACCTATATAGAATAACAGCAACAACAAAACACTTAACAACAAAGTGGTAAGTGTAAAGGATTTTTTCTTGTGTCTCGTATCTAAAAATGCCATCTAATTGGGCCGCACCGCCAAAATGACCTTGTAATTATTCCTGTTTGCAATATCCATAACGTTCACCGCTTCTTTAATAGCTACGCTCTCCTCTGCCCTCAGAATAATAGTAGGTTTTTCTTGACCTTCCAGTGCTTTTTTTAATTCAATTTCAATGTATTCTCCGTTGATTCTCTCGTTATTCACAAAATATTGTAAGTTCTTGTCTATACTAACTGATACATTCTGTGTGTTCGTGGATTTACCTTTAGCTTTTGGCAATAATAAATCCAAAGCATTTGGTGAGTTGGCCGTCAACATGAAGAATATCAACAATAAAAAAACGATATCCGTCATGGAAGACATACTGAAGTCCGGACTTACCTTATTTCTTCCTTTTAATTTCATCCTGAAACATTAAAGTGGTTCGTTCAATAAATCCAAGAACTCTACGGCATTGGCTTCCATTTTGTGGACCACCTTATCCGTTCTATTTACAAGGTGATTATAGCCCATGTAAGCTATAATACCTACAATTAAACCAGCAACGGTAGTAGTCATCGCCGTATAAATACCGGATGCCAATGAACCCATTTCTGCCTGACCTCCACTACTTGCCATTTCATGAAAGGCTAGGATCATTCCAATTACGGTACCTAGGAAACCGATCATTGGAGCAGCTCCCGCAACAGTCGCTAAAACACTCACGTTTTTCTCCAACTTATAGACTTCTAAAGTACCTGCATTTTCGATGGCGGTATTGATGTCATCCAAGGGTTTACCTATTCTGGAAATGCCTTTTTCTGTGAGTCTTGCTACTGGAGAATCGGTTTGTGCGCATAGAATCTTGGCAGCTTCCAGTTTCCCGGTAGTCACGTGGTCCCGAATCTGATTCATGAAGTTCTTGTCGATTTTCGATGCCGCGTTAACTGCTAAAAGGCGTTCAAAATAGATATAAAGGGCAACGCCAAGCATCAAAAAAAGCACGGTTATAATCACCACGCTTCCTGTTCCCCCATTAAATACCAAATCCATTACGGATAGGGTTTTTTCCTCGGAAAGCATTTCTTCCGTAGCAGAATCCTGAAATAATAACATAATGTTCTTGATTATCAAATTTGCCTTAATAACGGTATTTAATCGATTAAATTATCCGTGAAGCACAAAATCTCTTAATAAAATAAAAACACCCGCACCGCTAATAAATCCGATGAAAGCCAACCATGCGATTTTTTTCAAATACCAGAAGAAGTCTATTTTTTCCATACCCATGGCGACCACTCCGGCAGCGGAACCGATAATTAACATACTACCGCCGGTACCCGCCGAATACGCGATGAAATGCCAAAGTGGACTATCAATAGATTCCCCAAACATTCCCATACTAGCAGCTACCAAAGGTACATTATCAATTACTGCAGAGCCTACACCAAATAACATCACTACGATATCGGTATTGGGAATGGCTTCGTTTAAACTCGCAGCATAATGGAACAGTAGTCCCAAAGATTCTAAAGCGGCAACTGCCAGTAATATCCCCAAGAAAAATAAGATACTCGGCAATTCTATTTTAGACAGGGAATTATGAACCGGACTATGATGTCCACCTGCTTCGTGCTCACCTCCATCTACAGTAGAAATGCTAAACTTTTTATTACTATATATCTCTGCAAACGTAGCTACAACCGCAAGTGATAACATCATACCAACAT
>CAJQMW010000550.1 GCA_905479535.1 uncultured Maribacter sp.
ATGCCTACAACTGGTCCCATTAGCAGCAATAAGTGTTTCCGGATTGGCTTTAGAGACCGCCGGGAATAAGGTCAAGCCCCCAATTTTCATGCTTACCTTATAGTGTTCTTCTTCATACCCGAACGAACCGGCCATACCACAACACCCGGAGGGGATTATAGTAACTTTATAATTTTTAGGAAGATTCAGGACATCAAAGGTTACTTTTTGATTACTTAGCGCTTTTTGATGGCAATGATTGTGAATCTTAATGTCTTTGGCGTCCTCTGTGAACATTGAGGCATTCAAAATTCCCTTTTCAATTTCACTGGATAAAAATTCTTCGATTAAAAAAGCATTATTGGCGATTGCTTCCGCGGTTTTTTGATTATCGGTCATCCGCTTATACTCATCCCTAAAGGATAGAATAGCGGAGGGCTCCAACCCTAAAACGGGCCACCCCTTTTCTGCAAACACCTTTAAATTCTCAGTGTTCTTTTCCACAAGTTTTTTCGCTTGTTTCAAAAATCCTTTGGACAAGTAGGTTCTACCACTTTCGGCATAAAAAAGTTCTACCTCATATCCGAGCTCTGACAAGAGTACTATGGCATCCTTTCCTACTTCGATATCCAAGTAGCGGGTAAACTCATCAATATATAAAACAATCTTTTTTATTTTTTTAATATTCTTGTTTTCAAATTTTTGTAAGTGTTTATCAAAATCAAAACTATAAACTTTTGGAAAACTCCGTTCCTTGGCTACACCACTAGCATTCTTCAAAGCGTTACCCAAAACAGCAGAGTCGTAAATGGCATTTGTGAGTCTCGCAACTTTACTGCCCAAGCGGTTCAAACGGGTATTGTATGCAAAAAGCTTGCTCCTCAGCGGATAGCCATTTGCCTCTTGATATTGGTATAGAAATTCCGCTTTCAACGTAGCTACATCTACATTACTGGGACATTCACTGGCACAAGCCTTGCAACTAAGGCACAAATCGAACACTTTTTTCAGTTCTTTACTATCAAAGGCATTCTTTTTCTCTGGATGGGTAAGAAACTCACGTAAGGCATTGGCCCTTCCCCTGGTGGTATCCTTCTCGTTCTTTGTGGCATGGTAACTAGGACACATACCTCCGGGCATATGATGCGTTTTCCGGCAATCACCACTACCATTACACTTCTCCGCGGCTTTAAGGATGCCTTCACTATCCGAAAAGTCCATCAAGGTTTTAATTTCAGGTTCCTGTCGGTCTATTTCATACCGAAAAGACTCGTCCATAGGGTACGGATCTACAATTTTCCCGGGATTAAAGATGTTATTAGGGTCAAAATAGGACTTGACACGTCTTAGCAGCTCATAGTTCTTTTCACCTATCATTAGCGATATAAACTCCGCCCTTACGATACCATCGCCATGTTCTCCGCTAAAGGACCCTCTATACTTTTTGGTCAATTTGGCCACATCCGTGGTGATTGACCGGAAAAGTTTTACGTCAGATGTTTTTTTTAAGTTAAGAATGGGCCTAAGGTGCAACTCCCCTGCCCCGGCGTGTGCGTAATACACGGCTTTTTGGCCGTAACCCTTCATGATTTGGGAGAACTCTCCAATAAAGTCCTTAAGATCTTCCAAGGCCACTGCGGTATCCTCTATACAGGCAACCGCCTTCATATCGCCCACAATGTTCCCTAAAAGCCCCAATCCTGCTTTTCGCAATTCGATTGCCTTCCCGATGTCATCTCCATACAGTACCGGATTTGAATAGCTGAGACCGGATATTTCAATCGTAGCCAACAAATTGGCAATAGCACTCTTCAATTCCTCCTCGGTATGGGCACTTACCTGGAGCATTAGGAGCGCCTCAGGAGCGCCGTCGACAAAAAACCGATTGGCCAACTGCGCCCTATTGTTTTTCGTACAGTCCAGAATCACCTTGTCCATCATCTCACATAGCTGTAACGGATGTTTCATGACGGGAGCCACATCCATAAGACAGTCTTCCAGTGTTCGATAATGCGTGACGACCATTGCCGAAAGAGCTGGTGGCAAGTCGTCTAATTGCAGCGTAATCTCGGTAGTAAAAGCTAGAGTACCTTCACTTCCGGCAAGAAGTTTTGATAAATTTATTCCCTCCTCGGGCCCACCAAAAACTTCATATTTTAAAAGCTCATCAAGGGCATAACCCGTATTACGCCGATGGATTTCAGGTTTTGGAAAATTATCGATTATTTCTTTTGATATTTTATTGTCATTTAATTCTTTATGTATATTTTTATAAAGTGATGATTCAAGATTATTCTCTTTAATTTTTACATCAAAACCCTTCATGTTGAGTGTTCCGAACTCCGCTTCACTCCCATCGGAAAGGATAGTTTTTAACGATAACACTTTATCCCTTGTTACCCCGTATTGTATGGAGGTCGTACCTGATGAATTATTCCCCACCATACCTCCGATCATACACCTATTGGATGTTGACGTATTGGGTCCAAAAAATAGTCCGTGGGGTTTTAGAAACTGATTTAATTCATCCCGGATAACCCCTGGTCGTACCGTGACCTGTTTTTTGGACTTGTCCAATGAAATTATTTCCGTGAAGTGTTTTGAGACGTCGACCACAATGCCATCCCCTACGCATTGCCCGGCCAGGGAGGTTCCCGCGGTTCTCGGAATCAGTCCCACTTTATGGGTTTTTGCAAAATGCACCAACCGCTTTATGTCCTCGGCAGTTTTTGGAAAAGCCACGGCCATTGGTATTTTACGGTATACCGATGCGTCTGTAGCGTACAAGACTTTTACAAGTTTGTCCGTTCGTAACTCTCCTTCTAATTCTTCTGATAATTGGACTAAAATATTATCCGTCAATTGTGAACAATTTTAATTACGAAAATAAGTTTTATTGATTGAGCACAATACTCTAAAAGCTAATTTTTAATTTTGCACGCTAAATGTTTACATATGAAAATCTTAAATTTTTTATCCGTCATTCTATTATTTGCATCAATCTCTGTAGGTGCCCAGGAAATTTCCGACCATGCTTTAGGCCTTAGATTGGGTGATAGCGATGGTTTCGGTGCCGAAGTTTCCTATCAAAAATCCATTGGTCGCTATAACAGGGCTGAATTTTCATTGGGTTGGAGGGACAGTCGAAACTTTGACGCGTTCAAACTGGCGGCATTGTACCAATGGGTACGGCCCATAGAAGGTGGCTTTCACTGGTATTACGGTGTAGGTGGTGGTGTAGGTAGTGTAGATTTTGCTCCTGTGCCTAATTCTGATGATGATGGTGGGGTATTTGTTTTTGCCGCCGGCGATATTGGAATTGAATACAATTTTGGTATACCGCTTTTACTTTCTTTGGATTTTAGACCGGAGATAGGGGTTCTGGGATACGACGGATTCTCCGACAATTTCGATTTTGATATCGGATTGGGTGTTCGCTATCAGTTCTAAGGAAATGCTTTTATAATCCAAGACCCTTGCCACGGTAAGGGTCTTTTTTTTGTTCTAATATATAAGTACCTTTGCGCTAATTTAAATAAAAAATTTATGAAAAAGAGTTTACCGCTTTTAGGGATCGCCTTACTCATGTTCAGTTGTAATCAAGAACCGGACGGATTTACTCTAAATGGGACGCTTCGTGGCGAACTTGCTGAGGGAACCAATGTTTTCTTGAAGAAAATTGGGGATGACAATCAACCTATAGAAGTGGATACCGCTAAAATATCCGAGGGCCAATTCCAATTTAAAGGCGTTTCCAACGCCCCGGAATTGCATTATATTTTTGTGGATAAGACACCGGGTTATACCGCTGTAATATTGGAAAATGGTAGTATTGATTTTAGTGCCCAGAAGGATAGCTTAGGTTTTGCTGAAATAAAAGGAACACCCCAAAATGATGTTTTCGCGGATTATCTTGAAAAATCCCGTGAGCTCTCCCTCCAACGATTAGCCATACAGCAAGATATGCAGGCGGCAGCAGGCCAAGAAGCTGTTATAACCGGGTTGAGGGACGAAATGGCGGAGTTGATAGAAGAGTACAAGGGCTTTGAAGTTGCTTACATTGAGAACAACCCTGATGCATTGATATCCGCCCTACTCTTAGATCGTGCCATAGCAACTAAAGGGA
>CAJQMW010000551.1 GCA_905479535.1 uncultured Maribacter sp.
ATCATTTGATCAATCATGAAGCCGGTCTTTTAGGGGTTTCGGAAACGAGTGCCGATATGCAGGATCTTCTGAAAACGGAAAGCTCAGATGTAAGGGCTGCGGAAGCGGTGGCTCTATTTTGCTACCAGTTAAAAAAATGGATCGGCTCATTTATGACCGTATTGGAAGGCCTTGATACCTTGGTTTTTTCGGGCGGCATCGGGGAGAACGCACCCATAATACGATCAAGGGTTTGTGAAGGCCTTCGTTTTGCAGGAGTTGAATTGGACAAAGACCGAAACATCCAAAATCAATCCGAAATTTCGATAGAGGGTGGCAAAGTAAAGGTATTGGTAATCCCTACCAACGAAGAGCTAATGATCGCGAAATGTACGACGGACCTCTATATCGAATCAAAAATAAAGAACACCGGTTCAAAAATAAGTAAGACATGGAAAAGCAACATAATGAAATAGGACAAGCTGGTCAAGCACGAGTCTTACCTCCGTACAAACGGCCGGTTATGCCCGAGGTCAGAGATTGGAAGTGGAACGGGCAAGCCTAATGTGATGGCAAAGCTCTTTTAAATAACAATACTAATAGTTTCTAGAAAAAGGAAAATGGATAATAATAAAATTAAACGTATCGGGGTATTCACTTCAGGGGGCGATTCTCCGGGAATGAACGCTGCGCTGTACGGAACCGCAAAGGTAGCTGAGCAACATGGCATTAGGGTAAGCGGCATCCTAAAGGGGTACGAAGGCATGATAGATGGGCATTTTATCCCTTTGGAAAGCCATCGGCTCCAAAAAACGGTACACCGCGGAGGTACGGTCTTGAAAACCGCCAGAAGCGAGCGCTTTATGACCGTGGAAGGAAGGCAACTTGCCTTTAAAAACCTTCAGGACAATGATATCGATGCCGTGGTAGCCATTGGTGGTGACGGTACTTTTAAGGGTTTGCTTGCCTTTTCGGAAATATGTGATATCCCGTTCATAGGTATTCCCGGGACCATTGACAACGATATTTCCGGCACCGATTACACCCTCGGATTTGATTCCGCAGTAAACACGGCCATTGAAAATATCGATAAAATTAAAGATACCGCCGAATCCCACAATCGGGTATTTATTGTGGAAGTAATGGGCAGGGATAGCGGTTATATTGCCATTCATTCCGGATTGGGCGTTGCTGCCGATGCCATATTGATACCTGAGAGCGGTGAAGATTTTCTCCAGTTGCTAAAAAAGGTCAAGGACTATAAAAGTGAAGATGGGTTTATCGTGGTGGTTTCGGAAGGAGATGAATTGGGAGCAGGACTCGTGGCATCAAAGATCAAGGAAATCAATTCAAAAGTGGACCTGCGGATCACAAAACTTGGTCATGTGCAACGGGGAGGAAACCCCTCGTCCCTGGACAGAATGTTGGGAATCAGGCTTGGATCGGCCGCAGTGAGGGCACTTTTGCTGGGAAGAAGAAATGCAATGGTCGGGGTTTTGGACAATCAGTTGAGCCTGACCCCTTTTGAGCAGGTGGTAAAACAGCACCAAGTGAACGATGAACTGCAAGAACTTTTAAAAATATTCGGTACTTAAAAATGAAAAGATCCTTACCCGACATATTGATCATTTTCCTGCTGACCGCGGCGACCATTATCTTTGAGATCAGTCTGTCACGTCTATTTTCTTACCTTCTCAGTTTTCATTTCGTGCTCATTATCATTGCTTTTTCCATATTGGGATTGGGGATCGGCCAGATAAGCTATGCCAAGTTCTACAATAGAATGGACAAGGCATGGGATTTTTGGGCCGCCTTACCTGCGATTGCCACGTTCTTGGGTTTTTCCCTATTGCTCGCACTATCAAAAATCAGTGGTTCGTCCTTAAATGATTTGGGCCTGCTTGCTTTTATTGTCCTCTCTATCGTTCCGTTTATTGCCATCGGGGTTGTCTATGCCTTTATATTCGAAAGGAATAAACGCCATGCATCTACCTTTTATGCCATAGATCTTATTGGGGCGGCCGGCGGGGCACTGGTCTCGGTATTTCTGCTCAATACGTTCAGCTTGGTCTATGTGGTGGCAATAGCCATAGGGCTTCTGCTGCTTGTTTGGGCTATACACGCATTCGCAAGCAAAAATCGCTATTCAATGGCATTGGCCCTTTTATCGGTGGCCATTATCATTTTGATGGGGCTTGGAAAGGATACCCTCGACATCGATATCCCCGTTTCAAAAGACCCCTCGAAGGATATGTATCGCCTAATGAACAATCCTGCCCTACAAAGTGAAAAACTGGAAAGTCGTTGGAGCGCTTTTGGCAAGACCGACCTGGTACAATTCACTTATCCCGACAGTACCGTGTCAAAAACCATGTTCATCGATGGGGCCGCGGGGACCGATGTGGTGAACATTGACGAGCTGGCAAAGGACACTTTAAAAATAAGAAAGGCACTATCGGGTTTCCCGGCCGTGTTTGCCATGAATTTTGTCAATAAAAACGATAAGGATTCAGTCCTTATAATCGGACCAGGTGGAGGGATAGACATTGCAGCGGCATATTTTTCGGGCTACAGCTATATTGATGCCGTAGAGGTCAATCCCTCTTTTGTGCAGCTCATGGAAAAATACAATCCCGCTACCTTCCTTGATAAGGAGAACATACAGGTAGAGGTAAACGAGGGCAGGAATTTTGTGATCAAGAACAAGGGAAAATATGATGCCATACTATTGACCATTCCCGTAACCAAGGGGTCCCGGGGCACCGACTTCTACGGACTTACGGAAAACTACCTGTTTACCATGGAAGCTTTGGCCGATTACTTGGAGGGCCTGACGGAAAACGGGGCCATCTATTTCACGATGCACGGCAGACAGGAAGTATATAAAATGTTGGCCAACTATATGGAACTCCAAAATCGGATGGGGATCGGCCCAAAGGAGGCTCTTAAAAAGGTCTATATCTTCTCAAACGGAATGAACCCCGTACTGGTCATTAAAAAGACTCCTTTTGAACAGGAAATGATCGAGGAGGTGCATCGTATCGCACACTATCTGGGACTGGACCAAGATGTGTTCTACTTTCCATACATAAAACAAGAGGGTTTGGATACGATCGTGCGGAACGTAAATTATCAATGGCTTATGTTCGACGACCTGATCTATGATATTTCCTCGGGCACCTATCCCCATGACGAGCTTTGGAAAACGGCATCCATAAACCTAAGACCGGTCAGTGATGATTCGCCGTATTTTTTCAATTACAACAATGGTATCCCCGATGCCATGGCAACGCCCCTATGGCTGGGAATATTCATTCTTGGGTGGTTTCTGTTCAATCATATAAACAAATGGAAATCGGTTTCCTTTTATGAAGACACCGCGGTAACCGCTCAAAAAAAGTTCCGTGTCTTGGCCCTATTGGCCTTTTTATTGGGGTTTTCGTACATTCTTATACAAGGTTACCTGTTCCAGGTACTCAATTTAAAACTGTCGAGCCCGTCGCAGTCATTTTCATTGTTGCTTTTTACATTTCTATTGGGCAATGGTATGGGCAGCTTAACGACGAGGGCGTTCAAAAAAAACCTTCCCCAAAAACTGACAGTGTATGCGGCATTGATTATTATAACATCTTTGCTCACCGTGTATGTACTGCTCCCTATGTGGTACGAACGGTTATCGGAATTTTGGGTGGCCATTCTTTTACTGTTTCCATCCTTTTTCATAGGGGTACCCTTTCCCCTATTGCTAAGAATAGCGACCTCATTTAAAGAGAAGCAGATCATTTCCTATTTATTGGGTATATCCAGCGTGGCAGGGGTCGCAGCCTCCATTTTTGCCATTGTCATCTCTATCCTATACGGCTACAGCTACGTATTCTTGCTCGGACTCTTGGGGTACGCGGTATTGATCGTGATGGCATATCGATTAAAAAAACCTAAAATCGTACATCTATGAAAAAATGGTCGTTATTTATAGGAAGCTACTCCGGCATCAAGGTATTTATCCATTGGACCTTTTGGATCATCATTGGATGGATCTTCATGATGCACTTTCAAATGGGCCATGGCTGGGCAGAAGGCATACAAGGGGCTCTTTTTATTCTCGTTCTGTTCGCCTGTGTGGTGCTGCACGAGTTTGGCCATGCCCTCACGGCTAAAAAATATGGGATTCCCACGCGCGATATTACGCTCTACCCCATTGGTGGCGTGGCCAGTCTTGATAAAATGCCCGATAAACCTGCCCAGGAACTGGCCGTGGCCCTGGCCGGTCCAGCGGTAAACTTCGTCATTGCCGGAGTCCTCTATATCTTTTTGTACGTGAACGACCAACTACTGCCAATTTCTGAAATAGACCATATGACCGGCGGCAATTTCTGGTTCAATATCATGGCCGCCAATGTGATATTGGCCGTTTTTAACCTGATACCTGCCTTTCCGATGGATGGCGGAAGGGTGCTCAGGGCAGTATTGGCATTCAACATGGGCAAATTGAAAGCGACCACCATCGCTGCGCGGGTAGGGCAGTTTCTGGCTATAGTATTTGTATTTCTAGGTTTCTTTACCAATTTCTGGTTGGTTTTCATCGGTCTGTTCATCTATCTGGGGGCCGGAGCCGAGGAAGTGCACGAAAGCACCAAATCAGCACTCACCGGATATACGGCAAAAGATGTTCTGATCCGGCAATATACCCGCTTGTTGCCTGGGGAAACCTTGGAAAAGGCCGTACAGTTGTTACGGAATACCCAGGAACAAGGATTTGTAGTTGTAGAAAACGATCGGGTACTAGGTGTCCTGACACGAAAAGAGCTGATGAAGGGATTGTCCGTATATGGAAATACCTCCCGGGTATCCAAAGTAATGCGGAAAGATTTTGTCATGGTTACCCCGGATATGCCCTTACAGCAGGTATATGAAAAGTTCATGTCCAACAA
>CAJQMW010000552.1 GCA_905479535.1 uncultured Maribacter sp.
GTTCTACGACGGTATGCGAACCTATAAAACCCAAACCTCCGGTTACCAGTACTTTCATTTTATGCTTTTTATGTATTGAAGCGAATCTATTTCAAACTATCATTATCCATTAACAAAACCGATAACCGTTGAAGTTATATGGTGAATCTGCTCGTCATCCAGTTCTGTATGCATGGGTAATGAAATCACTTCTTTGACCAGTTGATTGGTCACCGGGAAATCCTTTTCCGCGTAACGTTCATCAAGGTATGCCTTTTGACGATGTAGGGGAATGGGGTAATAAACTCCACAAGGTATATTTTTGGCATTCAAAAATTTAACCAATTCATCCCTTTTTCCATTGGTAATTCGCAGGGTATATTGATGAAAAACATGACAATCACAAATATCACAAATACCATCACAGCCATTAACCGTTTTAGGGACGATAATATTTGGCTGATCTTTAAAAGCCTTTGAATATTTTCTTGCCGCATTTCTTCTTGCCTCACAATAGGCATTCAATTTTGGTAATTTCGCCCTTAAAACTGCCGCTTGAATGGAATCTAATCTGGAATTTACCCCTACCACATCATGATGGTATCTTTCGTACATGCCATGATTAACAATTCCCCTTATGGTATGGGCCAAAGCACCGTCATTGGTGAAAATTGCTCCGCCATCGCCATAACATCCAAGGTTCTTGGATGGGAAAAAGGAAGTTGCTCCCACATGTCCCATGTTCCCCGCCATACGCTTCTTTCCCGTTCTGGAAAGATACTTTGCTCCAATCGCCTGTGCATTGTCTTCAATTACGAAAAGTTCGTGTCGCTCCGCAATTTCTAGTATGGCATCCATGTCCGCACATTGTCCGAACAAATGAACGGGAACGATTGCCTTGGTTTTTGGGGTTATGGCTTTCTCCATAGCCGCTATGTCAATATTGAAAGTCTCCGGATCTACATCCACCAATACCGGTGTGAGTTGCAAAAGCGCAATTACCTCTACTGTTGCGGCAAAGGTAAAGTCTGCGGTAATGACCTCGTCCCCAGGCTTAAGCCCAAGGCCCATCATGGCGATCTGAAGCGCATCGGTACCATTGGCACAAGGTATTACATGTTTTACATCCAAATACTCCTCTAAATCTTTTTGGAAAGCATGAACCTCCGGTCCGTTAATAAAACTTGATGTTTCTAAAATTTGGGAGATAGAGGCGTTGACCTGCTCCTTTATTTCCTGGTATTGACCTCCTAGGTCTACCATTTGGATTTTTTTCATCTTTAAAGATTAGATATGCTAGAACAAAAATACGAAACACACCACAATCATTTTCTGGAAAGAAATGTAATTTAGCCGTAAATATATCGGTTTGTCAATAATCTATAATTTTATTGTTTCCCTAACATGGCAGTTTTTAAGACTGGCATCTTTGATTAGCCCAAAACTCACCCTTTTTGTGGAAGGCAGAAAAAATACGCTCTACACCTTACAAGAAAATATCTCAAAAAACGATAAGGTTATTTGGATACATGCCGCATCTTTAGGGGAATATGAGCAAGGTCTGCCCATTATGGAAAAAATGAGGCAAGAATATCCTGAACACAAATTGTTATTGACTTTCTTTTCACCTTCGGGCTATGAAATAAAAAAAAATACAAAAGTTGCCGATGTTGTTTGTTATCTGCCCATGGACTCCAAAAATAAAGTGAGCACTTTCCTTGACGCGTCACATCCGGACTTAGCTCTGTTCATTAAATATGAAATTTGGCCAAACTATTTGGCCGAATTGAAAAAGCGCAGCATACCGGCACTTCTCATATCCGCTTTGTTTAAAAACAAGCAAATCTATTTTAAAAGTTATGGCGGGTTTATGCGAAAAGCACTATCGGCCTTCGCCCATTTTTATGTACAAAATGATAATTCCAAAAAGCTTTTGGAGTCCATTAACTTAATCAATGTGTCCGTATCCGGGGACACTCGCTTTGATAGGGTTCACGAAATTTTGGAAAGAGACAATCAATTGGATTTCATGAGAAATTTCAAACAATCAAGCTTCTGCATGGTCGCCGGCAGTACTTGGCCGGAAGATGAAAGAATAATTGTTCCATACATTAATGCATCATCCTTTAATGAAAAATTCGTTATCGCTCCCCACACCATAAAACCATCACATATTCAAGATTTAAGAAATAGTATTACTAAAAAAAGTACCTTATTCTCAGATTTCGCGAACCAAAATATTGAGGATGCTGATGTACTCATTCTAGATACCATTGGAATCTTGACAAAAGTATACAGTTACGCCGATATTGCCTATGTGGGCGGAGGTTTCGCAACGGGGCTTCACAATACATTGGAACCAGCCGTTTTTGGCATTCCTGTGCTGATTGGCCCGAATTACAAAGGCTTTATCGAGGCCGAGAATTTGGTGCGGTTAGGTGGGCTTATTCCGGTAAAAAACAGCATTGGTTTTTCTGACAAGGTCAAAGAATTATTCGGTAACAACGATTTAATACAAAGAATAGGAAGAATTAATGAAGCATATATATTGAACAACAAAGGTGCAAGCATCCAAATTATGGAGCATATACGTACATTATTGTAGTACCGTAGCCTTTTTACATGAAATTTTCCCAAATAACAATATATTTACTCTTAATTTTTTCCTTTCTTTCCTGTGGGGAATCATATGTTAAAACAAAAGAAGCCGTGCCAGTAAAAGGTATACCGAAACCCAGTACAAAAGAGGCAGATACTACGAATCTTTTCAAAAAGAATCCTGAAGAAAAGGAGAAAACCAAGTTCAAGCAAGATTTGGATACGTTAAAACCTAAATTGGCCCGGAACTTGGATAGCATTAATTCTCCTTTAAAAATATCTAAAATCGAATAGTTCTTGCTAATGTTTAAATAACCTAATGTCTAAAAGACTGCATTTATAGGTATTTTTAAACTTTTAGTCGATTTACAAACCCATTGGGTCATTTTTACCTACTTTCTCCATATATTAGAGAAAACAACACTATATGATTATGGAACAGGAACTTAGCCCGGGCGTAAAAATGCTCAATGGGTTTTTAAAACTGATGATCTTTTGCTTAGTAGGGATTCTAATCGCAATCCCGTTAGCAGCAATTGCCGAAATAATTGGTCTTTTTGACTAGTTTTGCCCCGTTTTCAACAATTAGCCCACATTACAGTGGATTATAAACTCGTTGTGATAACTTCTAATCTTTTTTAGGGAATTAGCTCTCGTTAAAATTCCAAAATCTTCGGTGAGGTGCACATTTTTAAAAAGGCAGACCACAAAAACCCTATTTTACACAACAATTTTGTAGGATTTTACAACATTGTTGCGTCGCTCATCGAAAACATAGCCTAACTTCAACAAGATATAACTTTAAAGTAGGTAACGTTATGAACCATTTATCATTTAAATCAGTGATAGATTCCTATCTATCCGTATTAATTATTGCAATGAACGCGTTTTTGGCAGTAGTTGCAGTAGGAAGTTTAATGGCCTTAGTTGGCTTAATCTAAAATTAATTGAAACGATAATTTATTCGATTGAAAATTACTTTAGGAAAACCCCTCACTGAGGGGTTTTTTAGTTTTACCCTCTGGAGGCTTAAAGTTCTTACTGAATAGTATCGCTAAAAAAACCTCTTGGTTATGTTCAAGCAATTGAAGGAGATGTTCTAACTCAATAAGCAGTTATTAATTAGAGCATTATTTAGTTCTTAATCCATGTTGTTTTCTTATCTTTATCCTATGAAAATAAAGGTAAAGAAGCGGAAGAACAAACAGGCCCAGGAAGAAACAAGGTTTCGTGTGGCCAATTATTTGCGCAGGA
>CAJQMW010000553.1 GCA_905479535.1 uncultured Maribacter sp.
ATTTTTTTCTTCTCAAACTCCTTATTGGCTAAAATGGATATTAGCTTGGCTATATCATGAGCTCGATCAGAATTTGATCTTAAAACACCAAAAACATTACCATCCCGCTCCAATTTATTTTCGAATGTAAAATCAGAATTAGTTCCCCACAATACCTTTTCATTATTGTCCATTACAAAGAAGTCGACCTGGCGTTCTTCTGCCAGCTTTTTCAGGAATGCAATCGAATCCTTATCCCGCAGTAAGACTTGCTTTAGTGCCCTAGTCGTAATATCGTTATCTTTTTCACCCATCCTAATCTAGCTGCCAAGTATTTCTGTAGCAATTTCCAACATTTCATCCGGGTCAAACGGTTTGGTCATATACTTATCGGCTCCCATATCCAATCCTTTTTGACGGTCCACCTCTTGACCTTTCGCAGTTAGTAGAATTATATAAACTTCGGATAGTTTAAGCTCCTTTTTTACTTTCTGACAAACCTCCATCCCGTTCATTTTGGGCATCATTACGTCCAAGAACACCAAATTGGGTTTTTCCTGCTCAATAATCTTAAGGGCCTGCTCTCCATTTTCCGCAAATAACAGCTGTACACCATCATCCTCCAAATCCTCCAATGTTTGCTCAATGAGCATTCTTATATGTGACTCATCGTCAACAATCAATATTTTTTCATTCATAAACTACTATTTGTAAAGTTTGATCTGGTTTTGGCCTTATTCATAAACGAAGAACATTACATTCTCCATTCCCTTTTGGGTTTTTAGGTCCTTAATGAAGTTCCTATCCCCATTATATACCGAGTTAAGCATAATAATATCTGGCATTGACTCGCTTGCCGTTGCCAATAAATTATCGGCATTGGCTTCTAGAACCTTATAACCACGAGCACTAAGGACATCACTCAAGCTCTTGACCGCGGAAGCATCTTGATCTACTACCAGCACTTTCTTTTTGGAAACCCCCTGCTCCAACAGTTCATCTACCTCATGAAACAATTTCTCGGTATCGATTGGTTTGGTCAGATAACGGTCCACCCCAATTCTTAGACCACGTTCCTTATCTTGGACGATGGATAATATAATGATAGGTATATCCATTGTCGCCGGGTCGTTCTTTAAAACGGCCGCAACATCGAAACCGTTTATTTCGGGCATCATAACATCCAAAATGATTAGGTCTGGCTTCTCCAGCCTCACCATATCCAAAGCGGCTTTGCCATTAGCAGCCTCCCGGACCCTATAACCAGTATCGGTCAACTCCTGCCTTAAAAGCGACCTAATGGGCGTATCGTCATCCACTACCAATATAGTAGGTTTCCCATCCGCTTTTTTCTTGGAACTATGGCTTATTTGTTTTTTGAGACTTTTAAGAATACGATCCAATTGTATGGGTTCCTGAATCGCAGCTTCCCCTAGAAGGGGTATCGAAAAGAAGAAGGTGCTTCCCACATTGAATTCACTTTTCATCCAAATGATACCTCCATGATGTTCTATTATCTCCCTACATATAGGAAGTCCAAGGCCCGTACCTTGAGGTTTATCGGTGAGTGTATCGCCTGCTTGCCTAAAACGTTCAAAAATCTTATGCTTATCTGAATCGGCTATGCCAATACCGGTATCCTGCACCTCAAAAATCAGTTGGCCCTTTTCTTGATAGGCTTCAATATTTACCGTACCCTTTTCAGTAAATTTAACTGCATTGGAGAGTAGATTGATAACCACCTGAATTAATTTGTCTTCATCCGCTTTTACAATTGGCAGGTCTTCCGGTATATTCTTTTTTAGCTTTAAACCTTTTTGTTCAAATAAGGATGACGTAGCTGCAATTCCCCGATGGATTACGTCCTGAAGGAATACGGGCCGCATATTCCATTCCATCTTCCCTGATTCGATTTTGGCAAGGTCCAAGACATCATTAATAAGATTGGTAAGGCGTTCACCTTCGGAGACCACCACATCCAAGTTTTCACTTACCTGTTTCATGGTGCGCTTGATCTTTTGATCGCTGACGTCTACGGCCGGGAAAATTTTATCCTCCAACCGTTTACGGATTATTTTGGCGAACCCCAATACGGATGTCAAAGGGGTTCTCAATTCATGGCTCACCGTGGAAAGGAAGGCACTTTTTGCCTCATTGGCGTCTTCAGCTTTTGCCTTGGCCTCTTTGGCCTCCTCAAAAAGCTCCGCATTATGCAAGGCGACCCCAACATTAATAGCAATGGTATTCAGAAGCTTTTGATCTTCTTCGTTAAACCTGCTCTCCTGCTGGGTACTTTGCACACTCAAAACCCCAATCACCGTGTCCTCAACGGGAATAGGCACTCCCAAATAAGAAATGGCCTGTTTGCCGGTTTGTTCAATTCCGCTTTCGGAATATTCTTTAGCAATATCCGTGTCTTTATTGATTAATAAAGGTTTTCCGGTTTGAATGATTTTTGAGGTCAGCCCCTCCCCTAATTTAAACGGGGGCATATCGTCACCATCTTGATAGGGAAAGTTGATCATATTGGTTTTTTCATCTAAAATAGCTAGGTAAGTAATGTCCGATTTAAATACCTCTTTCATTTGTCGGCCCACCAGCTGTATGAGTTCATTTAACTCCAACTTATCGTTCAACGCCTTACTTACATTGTTTACCGTTGCCAATTCGTTTAAACGCTGGCTTACTTCTTTGGTACGTTTCTCCACGGTATCCTCCAACACTTTTTGTTGGTTTAATAGAATACTTGTTCGTGCTTTTACAGAGAAATAAATGAACCCTAAAACACCCAATACATATAGTGCATATGCCCACCAAGTTTTATACCAGGGTGATGTAATTGAAAAAGAAGCCGAGGACTCTTCGGTTATATCCCCATAAATATTCTGGGCTTTAGCTTTAAAGGTATAGTTACCAGGTGGAAGATTTATGTATTCTCGAGAAGTTTGCGCAGTCCACTCGGACCATTTATCATCCAAACCACTCAATTGTGTACTGTACTTTATATCTTTCTGACCAATAAATAAGGGTGCCGCATAGTTAATAGTTACTGAATTTTTATCAAAAGGAACAACCATTTTTTCTGGAAAATCAATACTACCTCCGTAGATTAATGAATCTCCTGCAATCGTCATTTTTCTAATAGCCACTTGAAATTTTGGAAAACTAGGCTTTTCCAACTTACCTTCATATCTAAAAACCCCGTCGGGGCCAGGTAACCAGACTATCCATGTCCCATCAGATTTTGGTTCTTCTGGGTTTATACTACGTATAATTGTATTCTTTAGTTCCTTGAACGTATCCGTATTAAATTCAACTTCATCATTTTCATTTTTTTCGGCTATCATTATCCCGGATCCAGCGTTAAACCACCTTTTGCCATCTTCCGTTCGATCACCACGACTACCTGGTGCATCCCAATCTATAAACTCATCAAAAATGAACTTCTTTTTCTCAAAGCGCTGTGTTTCTTCATTAAATGCATAAGTTTCCTTTTCAGTACCGGCAAAAACTCGTACCTCATCATCATCATCGTCACCGCTTATACCTACACCAGATTTTGGAAGGCCCTCGTTTTCCCCATAGGTTATATATTCAGATTCGTTTAAATCAAGGCGACCGTCGATATACTTAGGAATTACTTTAAAGACTTCACCGTCAACGGAATTACTAATCCAAAGTGTACCATCTTTTTTCTCGAAATAACCGTTCATATTATCCAGCTTGGCGGTATTAGATTCCTCCTCGAACTGCTGAGTATCTTCATTAAAATAGAGGCTCATGGTGCCTTGCTGGTGCGACACATAGACCCTACTGCTATCTTTTTTTGATTGGGCTATCCCGTCTGGCCTAAAATCGTAATTGATGTTTTCCCTAACATTTTCCCAACCTTTATCCTTAACTTCTATTAAACCCATGCCGTTACTAATAGCATATAATCTGTTCCGAAATTTTTGAAATCTATAAATTTGCCCAAAAGTTCCTGGAATCAGTTTTACCTGATTATCATTCTCATCCAAATACGCAACACCGTTGTTGGTGCCAAAATAGAGTAACCCATCATTTCTTTGTACATCAAGAACGAGCGTGGATATCCCAATAGTTTCGTCTAACAAGGTTAGATTAGAGTTTAAGTTTGTGCTAGAGATCCCATTGAAGTGCATCATCCATAAAACACCTCTAGAATCAACATAAACATAATTAACACTATCATCTGGCAGACCATTGGCTTTAGAATACTTTTGCAACAGCTTACCGTCATGGTCTATAAGATAAGCGCCATTGCCAAAAGTATTAAACACATAGCGCCCATCTTTTAAGGCAAATCCCGGCAAATAAAGCTCTCCTTTTACATAAGAATCTACTTCTGTTTTAAAAGGGGTAAATTCGGTTCCATCATATAGAAAAAATCCTTGAGTTCTTGTTCCTATAAGCACTTTATCGTCATAAGGCAATAAACTATAAATACGTTCACTGGTAAATCGTTCCCCTCCCGGCACTAACTCAAAGGTATCATCGCCTTTAAGTACAGTAAGACCCACATCCCAAATTCTTAAATAGTAAATGTCATTCACAATGGCGCCCACATGAAATCCATTTTCGGAAGTAATTACCTTCATGTTCTTACCATCCCATGCATAAAGCTTGAACTCTGTTCTAAAAATGACCCTACCCTTGTAATAGTCGACCTCCCATACCTCTCCAAAATTTCGATGTTCTTCTGGGATTTTATCCAATAATGAAACAAATTTTAGTACTCCGCTGCTGGAAGATTCTAAATAGCCAAGCTCACTATAACCGCCAGAATAGATTACCCCTTTGTCATCTTTTGCCAAACAACGTGATCCGCTGCCAGGTATTTCAATCGACTGCCAATTTACCCCATCAAATTCCAATATTCTACCTGCATTAGCAAAATACATAAACCCATTATCACCTTCCAGTGCCCACCAATTGATAGGTCCACCATCGTATTCTTGGTAGGTGTACTGATTAATCAATGGCCTACCCACTTGTTCTTGGGCCCAAAAAGAAGTAAAAAACGAAAAAACGAAAAATAAGGTGAGACCAAGGGTTTTACCCAAAGTAGTTTTGTAGTGGTTTTCTTGCATGTTGGCTGATATATTAATACAGGTAACGGGGAGTAAACCTGTTGATACGAAATATACAAAATAATAGCTCATATTTGTTATTTGTTCAATACATAAAATAAAGAGAACTATAAAATCAATACATTTTCTTATTCCTACTTCAACAAAGTATATTTAAAACTTTTTATTTGGTATTTTTAAATTTTTTGAGAAATTCTATGAATCAGATTACCGACTACATTGCCCAACACAAAGACCGACTTCTCAGTGAAATTATTGAACTTCTAAAAATACCCTCTATAAGTGCAGATCCTGCCTTTTCAAAAGAGGTGATAGCAGCATCGGAAGCGGTAAAATCCGCCCTTGAAAAGGCAGGTTGCGATACCGTTGAAATCCATGAAACAGCTGGCTATCCTATTGTTTATGGAGAAAAAATAATCGATTCCGACCTACCCACGATTTTAGTTTATGGTCATTACGACGTACAACCACCGGACCCTATGGATCTATGGAATTCTCCACCGTTTGAACCCGTGATAAAGACGACCAAACTACACCCAGAGGGTGCCATTTTTGCCCGCGGAGCATGTGATGATAAAGGGCAGATGTACATGCATGTGAAGGCCTTAGAGCTAATGATACGTACAAAGCAGCTACCCTGTAACGTAAAATTCATGATTGAAGGTGAGGAAGAAGTCGGAAGTGACAACCTTGCCATTTACGTTGCCCAAAACAAAAAGAAGCTAGAAAACGATATTATACTGATTTCCGATACGGGGATGATCGGCAATGACATACCCTCAATCACAACGGGGCTTCGGGGCCTAAGTTATGTTCAAGTAGAGGTTACTGGACCCAATCGTGACCTGCATTCCGGACTTTATGGTGGCGCGGTAGCAAACCCAATTAATATATTGGCCAAAATGATTGCCGGTCTTCATGATGAGAACAACCATATTACCATTCCCGGATTTTATGATAAGGTAGAGGAATTGTCAAAAGAAGAACGGGCGGA
>CAJQMW010000554.1 GCA_905479535.1 uncultured Maribacter sp.
TTTTGGCCTTATCAAGAATCTTAAGACTTTGCTTGTACAATCCTTTTTGGTATAAAATGGTCGCAAAATCCAATTGCTCCCTGATTTGTACACGAATGTTTTGGTTTACCGGATTCAGCCGTAAACTCACCAGAATTTGCCTATATAAGTGTGCCTTTAGATTGGAAAGTTGTGCTTTTTTTACGATGCCACTTTCCAAAATGGTCTTCTCGTCGTAATTTTTAATTTTATCCAATAGGTTGAACAAGGCAAGGAACTTGGCATCCGTATTTACCCCAAGCCTACCTACATACAGCTTAAATTGTCGCTTCTCAGATTTAGAAAGTGATTTGACAAGAATGAACAGCGCATCTTTATGTGCATTTGTCATCGTAAAAAAAAGAGTTTAAATAATTGATTTTCAATATATTGAATACACAAAAAAGTGTCTTAACGTTGTAAATGCTATAACAAAATTCAGCTATTTTGTGTATTGGGTCATATATTCGTTTAACTAGCTAAAACTACGTAAATATAATGAGTAAAGATATAGTACAAATTTTTGATACTACGTTGAGGGATGGGGAACAAGTTCCAGGATGTAAACTGGATATGGAGCAGAAGTTGGTGATAGCGGAACGGTTGGACGAACTTGGCGTTAATATCATTGAAGCCGGTTTTCCCGTATCGAGTCCCGGAGATTTCAAATCGGTCGAAGCGATTTCCAAAATAGTAAAAAATGCCACTGTTTGCGGGCTTACCAGAGCGGTCAAAAAAGATATTGAAGTAGCGGCCGATGCATTAAGGCATGCTAGAAAACCAAGAATACATACCGGTATCGGTACTTCCGATTCCCATATAAAATTTAAGTTCAACTCTAACCGAGATGCGATAATCGAACGAGCGGTAGAAGCCGTTAGGTATGCGAAGACCTTTGTAGAAGATGTAGAGTTTTACGCCGAGGACGCTGGAAGAACGGATAATGAATTTTTAGCGAAAATCTGTGAGGCCGTCGTTAAAGCCGGAGCAACGGTGCTCAACATACCCGATACTACAGGCTACTGTCTTCCGGAGGAGTACGGTGCTAAAATGAAATATCTAAAAGAGAACGTAAAGGGAATTGAAAAAGCTATTCTATCGTGCCACTGCCATAATGATCTAGGTCTGGCGACCGCTAATTCCATTGCCGGTGTCATACATGGTGCCAGACAAATTGAGTGCACCATAAATGGTATAGGGGAAAGAGCAGGAAACACTTCTTTGGAGGAAGTGGTTATGATTTTAAGGCAACATCCAGATTTAAACTTGGATACTACTATCAACAGCAAATTACTTTACGATACCAGTAAAATGGTTTCCCGAAAAATGGGCATGATGGTGCAACCCAACAAAGCCATCGTAGGGGCAAATGCTTTTGCGCATAGTTCCGGAATTCATCAAGACGGCGTAATAAAGAACAGGGAAACCTATGAAATCATAGACCCTGCGGATGTTGGTGTAACGGAATCATCTATCGTGCTTACCGCAAGAAGCGGTAGGGCCGCTTTGGCCTACAGGGCAAAAATTGTAGGATATGAACTTACGAAGCTGCAATTGGATGAGGTTTACGAGGAGTTTTTAAAGTTTGCGGACCGCAAAAAAGAGGTTAAGGATGAGGACATACATCAAATCATCGAATTAAGTAAAGTCGACGCCCAAAGCGTTAGTTAATTATGCATTTAAACATAGCCGTTTTAGGGGGTGATGGAATTGGGCCCGAGGTGGTTGCACAATCTATGAAATGTCTTCGCTCGGTCGAGGAAACCTTCGGTCACAGTTTTACGTTTTCAAAAGCCAAAGTGGGTGCCGTTGCCATCAAGGAAACCGGCAAACCGCTCCCGGAAAAAACACTGGAGCTCTGTAAAAAATCAGATGCCGTTCTTTTTGGGGCCATAGGTGCGCCCGAGTATGACGGCAACCCAACGGCAAAAGTATGGCCGGAACAAGGGTTGTTAAAGCTTCGGAAAGAACTAGGTCTCTTTGCCAATATCAGGCCGGTGAAGGTTTTTCCAACCTTGGTCAAACAATCTCCATTGGCAAGATCTACCGTGCAGCATACGGATCTCGTCATTTATAGGGAACTTTCTGGAGGAATTTATTATGGGAAGAAAACCCAGGATGATAGCGAGAGTTCAGCTACGGACACTTGTACCTATACCGAAAGTGAAATCAGTAGAATAAGTCATTTAGCATTTAAGGCGGCTCGTGCAAGGCGTAAAAAAATCACTCTTGTAGATAAAGCCAATGTTTTGGAAACCTCCAGGTTATGGCGTAGAGTGGTATATTCCATTGCCAAAAGTTATCCGGATGTGACCTTGGAATGCTTATTTATTGATAACGCTGCCGTTCAAATGATTTTGAACCCTAGTCAGTTCGATGTTATTTTGACCGACAATATGTTCGGTGATATATTATCGGACCAGGGAAGTGTAATAGCTGGTTCCATTGGGCTTTTACCATCGGTTTCGGTAGGAACGGAACACGCCATGTTCGAGCCCATTCACGGGTCCTATCCGAATGCAAAAAACAAGAATATAGCAAACCCGGTAGCTTCCATATTGAGTGCCGCCATGCTTTTACAGCACTTTAAGATGGATGAAGAATCCAATGCCGTGGTGGCAGCCGTCCTCAAGTCCTTTTCTAAAAAAATAGTAACCCCTGATATTCTAGGAAGTAGTAAGTACGGCACCAATTACGTGGGGGATTTTATTGCCGATAATATCATGGAATTGGATGGAAGTTTCAACATGAACGATGAAAACATCGGCCTCGGAAAATCAACCATTATATAAACTTCCACTTATTCCGCCAAAAGACCTTTCAGAAAACGGTCAAAATCTTCTTTAAATTCTACGTAGGCATCACCGGTGGCGGGACCATTGAATCCCGTATGGATTCTTCTGACCTTACCTTTCTTATCAAGAAAAATAGTAGTGGGATATGAAAGAACATGATTTAGCATGGGGAGCTTTTCTTGTGCTTCCCCTTTATCGGAAGTACCGAACTGCGCTAACAAAATAGGGTACTCCATTCCTATTCTATCCTTTAGGCGTTGTATACTTTTAAATGCGGAAGCCTGGGTTTTTGCATATTCAAAAGCCAATCCGATAACCTCTAAATCCCCATATTCATTGTTTTTCAGATAATCGACCAAAAACTTGGTTTCGTCCAGGCAATTGGGACACCAAGTGCCCATTATTTGTACGATAATAACCTTACCCTTAAACTGATCGTCATTTAAAGAAATTAATTCACCTTCGCTGTCGGGGAATGAAAATTCCAGTTTTTCATAGCCTTCCTTAATAAAGGTAAGCGAGTCCGAACTGGGTAGTTCATAATCGGCATTTCTAAAAGCAACGAAAGGTTCCTTGAAATGATTGTCGGAGTAAAAGGTACCGTTCAAAATACTATCGGAAAGTTCAGCCGTAAACAAAAAAGCATGAGCTCCGTCAAAAGCGGACAATTTCAAAGAATCACCATCCATAACCCCCTCCAAATAGCGATAATCTCCAGTTGTAGTTCTGAACGTTCCCGTGACTTTTTGCCCATTTTGAGAAAAAATACCTTTTCCCATATAACTATCGTCTGTATTTGGACTGAATTCAGTTTCCCAAACTCCGTTGACATCCTGTTGAGAAGGCGCAGCGTCCGAAAAACGCTCTTTCATGCCATGAGTAGCACTAAATGGAACAATTATGTCCAAACTCTCTTTTATAAACTCACCGGCCATAGAATTAGAAGTGAATGTACCGGTGATATATCCTTCAAATACCGGAGTTCGAATCAGGATTGAATCTCCATTGATATTAATTTCATCAACCGGAATTATTTCATCCGCATTAAAGATTTGCATCGTATAGTCCCCATTTTCAGCTTTAAAAAGCTCAAAATTAAAAGGAAGCCGCTGGCCATCCATTACATCTAAACGTGCCTGCC